>NVUS02000031.1 GCA_002402005.2 OCS116 cluster bacterium
CTTGGGTACAAATTTCCTATTTTTCGACCCAAATTCTACACAACAAAGATTACCAGATGCAAAGGCGTGGCTAGAGTTTCGTGATGCCGCTGTGCGGTTAAAAAAGCAAGGTAAATTATATATTGATCAACCCAATGGAATGAAATTTGTCGGCAATGGCTTGTTTCGTGCCAATGTAGATGCAGGAGTATATGAGGTTAGCGCTTATTTATTCCGCGATGGCAATATGATATTTGAAGCGCATTCGCCCATTACCATGCGGAAATTTGGTCACGGCAACCAACTTACCTTATTTGCTCATACCTATCCGTGGGTACACGGTATTTTGGCGGTAATATTTGCCCTATTTCAGGCTGGTTTGCAGCCATTGTGTTTAAACGTAAATAATAGTTTTTAACGCTTATTGTCAAATATTGGCTATGCATTTAACGCATGACTGTCCCTTTCTATCAATGGTTTCAATAATCGATATTTGTAATATATTTTATTACATTACTCATATAAAGAGCCCTTAAGAAAGGACTATAGAATGGCATATATTCTAAATACAAGCAAAGCGCATCACCTTCCAACTTTTGCAGCAGCAACAAAGAATTTTTTAAATAAAACAGTAACCGCAATCGCAAAAGCGCAGGAAACTCGCGCAGAAAACTATATTTCAAAAATGAAATTTTACGACCTATAAACTTTGGTCATATATAAAAATTGAAACTCTTCAATAGTTTATTGGAGAGTTTTTTTATGCCTGCTTATGTTATTCTAGCCAATATTTTGCATCGGTGGTTTGCCAAGCTATTTAGCTTGCATTTCAAATAAATTATCCAATGGCACACTGATCGGCTGATTGTCTGGCAGTGTGCCCATAATACGCGCCCACCATTTTTAATCAGCTGACTCGATGGGCAATGAATCTGGGCAATGACCTGTAAGTTGAATTGAGTTTTATACATTTAATTATCATTTATATATAATATTTAATATAATATATTGTATATATCCCACTATTTGATAATCTTTAGACGTTGTATTCGGAAACCACCATACAGGTAAGGAAATATCAATTGCCCAGAGTTTTAAAAAATATAGAAGATATTGATTCAATGTCAGGGTTGCATTTATATCATGCGACTGTATCCAATTGTTCTCAACGTGTAAGAATTATGCTTGAGGAAAAAGAACTCAATTGGGAAAGTCACTTAATCGATTTTGCGAAAAGTGAGCAATTAACTGAAAAATTTCAGTCTATTAACCCTGCAGGTGTTGTGCCTGTACTCGCACATAACGGTGCTATCATAACCGAGTCCAATGATATACTTGAATATATTGAACAAGAATTCCCATCACCCCAAATGGGTAAGGATGGCCAATATATACGGTCACTGCTCGATCTTTCTAACGCTGTTCAAGCTGATGTTAAGCTGCTTACATTTGAACTTATACTCAATAAAATGCGGCCTTTCGAAGCCAAGAATTTTGAAGACTATGCAAAACGTCAGGGCAATAAATCCCTAGTAGAATTTCATAGAAAATTTGCTTTCGACCAAGTGTCAGAAGCGGAGATAAGCAATGCTGCCGACAGCTTGTCCAAAGCCGCAATCTATGTAGACACTGTGCTTCAAAAAGAAGAATGGTTGTCTGGCAAGGCAATGGGTGTTGCTGATATTTCCTGGGTTGTGAACGGACATCGCTTTTATGCACTAAATGCCACCATGCCAAACCTGCTTGGCATGGAGCCATTAACAAATTTCAAAAACTGGTTCAAGAATATGAGTTCTAGAAAAAGCTTTAAAAGGGGTTTGCTAGACTATCTTCCTCATATGATGAGATGAAATCTCATAAATATTGATAGTGGCTTAAAGAATGGGGCATCTTGGTAAGTGTTGCCATTTCATTTTAGAGCAATATATGTCGTTCAAGGCTCTCGCGTAACGGGCAGTAAAGAGCGCTTAAACTTTTCTTCAAACATACCCCAGATCCCTTTTCTAGAAAACATCATGATTATGATAGCAAAAACGCCTAAAACGATCAAATACACCACTCCATAATCTGCAAGTGTTTCACGAAGTATAAAAAATACAATTGTACCAACAATAGCGCCTTCAAGTTTTCCAATGCCGCCAATAACCACAATAAATATAATGATAATGGTCCAATCATTCAAGCTGAATGCGCTTTCTGGCGAAATACGCAATTTTTGAAAGAAGATAACCGCACCAATGGCGCCCGTTGCCGCTGCAACCGCAATATACATAACAAATTTAGTTTTCCAAATGTTGATGCCCAAAGAAGCCGCTGCGATTTCATTGTCCCTAAGTGCCATCAAAGCCAACCCAGTTTTAGAGAGCAACAGAGCATAAACAGCAAATATTGTGCCTAAACCCAAGCCCAGCATAAGCCAATATATGGTCATTTCACGCATTGCGCGGCTTGATGCAATGCTTTTTACCACATCGGTTGGCAACGACATGCCGGCACCGCCACCAAGTTCCGGTACCATAAAAAAACAGAGAGAGATAGTTTCGGCCGCCACCCAAGTGCCGATTGCAAAATGCGCACCGTTTAACCGAAATAATAAAGGCGCAAACACACCCGCAATAAGCGCAGCTGCTAACATTGAAATGGGAACAGACAAGAAAGGCGAAATGCCAAGTTTTGCCGTTACGATGAACATGGCATAACCGCCAACGCCAACAAAGGCTTGCTGCCCTACAGAAATTAACCCCGTATAGCCCGCAAGTAAATTCCATAAAACCGCTAAGGCTAAAAAGCTATAAAATTCTCCTAATAACCGTATATCCGCGCGGCTTACCCACCAAGGCGCGGAAGCCAGAATAATGGTAATGAGTGTCAAAACTAAAAACACACGGATTTGTTTTTTGGGTAATGATTTTAATATCATAATATTATTCCACTTTCGAAAATAAACCTTTAGGGCGCACAGCAAGAATTATAAAAAACGCCAAATGCCCAGCCAATATCTGAAAACTAGGGGATATATGAGCACCAAATATTTGGGCAATGCCAAGTATAATGCCACCCACTAAAGTGCCCCAAAGGCTACCAAGCCCACCAATAATAACCGCCTCAAAACCATAAATAAGGCGGGCAGGGCCCGAAAAAGGATCGAAGCTAGAACGAATGGCCAGCAAAACGCCAGCAACACTAATGACACAAAAGCATAATGCCATCGCCATGGCAAAAACATGCTTGGTATTAATGCCAATTGCCGAAGCCATTTC
Organism: OCS116 cluster bacterium; assembly: GCA_002402005.2. GTDB lineage: Bacteria > Pseudomonadota > Alphaproteobacteria > Rhizobiales > OSC116 > OCS116. The sequence continues at coordinate 3,240 of NVUS02000031.1, forward strand.
ACGATCATCCGAAGTGGCTCTAAAAGCACGGCCAATTTTTGTATAAGAGAATAATAATTCAAGGCCAAAAATAATGATTATGGCCACAAAAAAAGTAAGAATCGGCAGTAAACCGAAATGCATATCCAATATTCCAACAGATGCCGTGTCAATATCACCCGCTGTCAGACGATGGGTATTGGTAGAGAATGTAGTTAAAAGCGTATTTTGTATGATGACCGCCAAACCAAAAGTAACAAGTAAAGGCGGAAGGATATCATCGCCCATGGTGCGGTTTAAAATATAACGCTGTATCATATAACCAAGCATCGACATAATCGGAATGACCAGCAACAAGGCAATGAAGGGGTGCACTCCCGTATAAGAGATCACAAGATAAGCAATATAGGCAGATAAGATTATAAAATCCCCATGGGCAATGTTAACCAACCGCATAATGCCGAATATCAATGACAAACCGGCTGCAAAGAGCGCATATAACCCGCCAAGCAGAATGCCTTGTATAATAAGTTCAATAAAATTCATTCGTCATTCTCCAAAATAGGCAGTTGTAAGTTGTTCTTTTGTAAATTGAGACGCCGCACCACTCAGAACAATTTTACCTTCGCGCATGCACACCAAATTTTTCGAAATTTTGCGTACCCGTTCTATATCTTGTTCAACTAGTATGGCGCTAATGCCGCTTTCTATAATGCTCGGCATAGCGGCATATACGTCATTAACAACTGTCGGGGCAAGGCCAAGCGATAGCTCATCAAATAAGATGACTTCGGGGTTGGCAACCAGTGCGCGGCCAATGGCCACCATCTGCTGTTGCCCGCCAGATAATGACAAAGAGGGCATTTTTTGCTTTTCAGCCAAAATAGGAAACAACTCAAACACCCGTTCTATTGTCCAATAGCCTTTGCGGCCATAATCAGCCGCAATCTGTAAATTCTCATATACACTCAACGAGCTAAACAAGCGCCGCCCCTCTGGCACCATAGCAATGCCAAGGCCAGCAAGTTTGTTGGCCGAAAGGTGCCCAATATCTTGTCGTTGAAATTGAATCATCGATTTTTCACGTGGCAATAAACCCAAAATCGATTTGAAAAGCGTCGTCTTGCCCGCACCATTGGCACCCACTAGCCCCAATACCGAATTTTTCTCTAGGCAAAAACTAACATCAAATAGAGCTTGGAAATCACCATAACCCGATGAGAGATTGTTAATTCTTAGCAAGCTATTGTCCATCAATATTTTCCTCATCTAAACCTAAATAAATTGATGAAACCTCTGGGCTTTTCATAATATCCTCAGGCTTGCCTTCAGTAATTTTTTGCCCAAAATCAAGCACCATAATGCGGTCAACCACACTTAGTAAAGCGTGCAATACATGCTCAATCCAAATGATAGATACGCCATTGTTTTTAATGGTCATAATCAGTTCAATCAGCTCGTTGCATTCTGTTTCGGTTAACCCGCCAGCGATCTCATCTAATAATAATAAACGTGGTGCCGTGGCGATAGATCTGGCTAACTCTAAGCGTTTTCTATCCAATAAAGTCAGACTGCCGGCCAGTTGACGGGCTTTTGATGTAAGGCTTGTAAGCTCTAGTGCCTCAACGGCTTTGTCTTTGGCTTCGGCTTCAGATATCTCTTGGCCAAATGCCGCAGCAACCAAAACATTTTCATAAGTTGTAAGCCCCGAAAAAGGTTGAGGCACTTGAAATGAACGGGTAATGCCCAAATGGCACCTTTGTCGCGCGCTCACTTTTGTAATGTCTTGGCCAAAATATTGAATGCTACCTTTATCTGAATTTGTGGTGCCAGATATAAGGTTAAATAAAGTGGTCTTACCTGCGCCATTGGGGCCAATAATACCTAAGGCCTCACCTTTGCCGAGGTTAAACGAAATTTCATTTGTCACTATAAATGTGCCATAGGATTTGCTCAACTCAGTTACTGTGAGAGCATTTTCTTCAAATAACATATTCACTCCCTTTTCGTGAAATTCATCATGCAAGATGAACTAAAATGACTTTTTAGGTCAATTTCAATATAATGCATAAAATAACAAATAATACATTATTCTTGATTTATTATATTTTTATTCTATGATCAAGAGATAATTTCAATAAGGGAAATGAAATGAAGACAGGTGCTATAAAAACTGATTTTGACGTGATACATATTGGGTATGGTCCCGTGAGTAAAACTTTGGCCGTTATGCTTGATCGCTTAGACTGGAAAGTCGGAATTTTTGAAAAATTTGCCGAAGTTTACCCTTTGCCGCGCGCGGTGTGTATTGACCATGAAATTTTTAGAATGCTCAAAGCCAGCGGCATGGGTGATATCGCAGATAAGGTGACATCACCAGCACCCGTATATCGTTGGTTCAATGCAGATTGGAAAGAATTACTATCAATCGATTGGACGGCAGGTTCAATTTCAGGTGGGCCAGAAGTAAACTTTGTTCACCAACCAAGCTTCGAGCGAGAGTTGGACAAAGACATCAATTCTCGCAAAAATATATCGTTAAATTATAATTCTGAGGCGGTCGCGGTTAAGCAGAATGATGATTATGTAACTGTAACCATTAAGAATGTCGAAACCGGCGAAGAAACCGATTACACTGCCCGCTACCTTGTGGGTATGGATGGTGCCAATAGCTTTGTGAGAGAATCATTAGGCATCACCCGAACCGACAAAGGCTTTGAAGCCGATTGGTTAGTGGTCGATTTCATTCTAAACGACGGTCTTTCAGCGAAAGATTTGGGTTTAATCGAATGTGGCCAGCATTGTAACCCAAAACGCCCGACAACCATCGTACCAGGCGGTTTCGAAAATGGCAAAGAATGCCGCCGCTGGGAATTTATGCGCCTGCCACACGAAACCAAAGAAGAGATGATAACCGAAGCCAAAGTACAGGAATTATTGGGTGATTGGATAAAACCCGATCAAGGTACGCTCGTGAGGCACGCATTATACACCTTCCGATCTTTAGTGGCCAATCAATGGCGCGAAAAACGTATTCTCTTGGCAGGTGATGCAGCTCATCTCATGCCACCATTTATGGGGCAGGGCATGTGCGCAGGTTTAAGAGATGTTTGGAATTTGGTTTGGAAATTGAACTTGATTCTAAAAGGCGCGGCAAGCGATAATTTATTGGATAGCTATGAGCCTGAACGCTCCCCTCATATTAGCGATGTCATAGACGCGTCAGTTTATTTAGGTGAGGTCATTTGTGTTTCGGACGAAAAACAAGCCGCAGAGCGTGATGAAGCCTTTCTTTCAGGCACCGCCACTCCGCCACCACCGTTCCCAATTTTAACCGATGGTTTCTTGCAGCGTAACCAAGCGGGTGAAATTGTTGGACTAGCTGGTGAATTATCTCCACATGCGGTGGTTAGGCATGACGGCAAGACAGGCAGATTTGATGATTTTGTACCAAACGGCTTTACATTGGTTTTAACAGAGAGCTGTCAGCTAAATGATTTATCAGCAGATACAAAAGCAAAATTATCTAGCTTAAATATAAATATTGCGGTGGTCGTAAACAAGTTAACCGCAACCGATGCGCAATTTGCAGATACGCAAAATAATATCCTTCCGTTTATGACAGAAAATGATATCTGCGCCATGCTTATACGCCCTGATTTTTACTTATTTGGTGCGGCACAAACCTCAGATGCGGTTGACCAACTTGTTGAAAATTTAGTAACTCAAGCCGCCAAATACGACATTGAAATATTGAATCAGTGATTTTTTAAGTGGAGGAAGAAATGAAAAATAGTAAAAGTAATATCTCAAGGCGTTCTGTTCTAAAGGGTGGAGCAGTTTTAGGAATGGGGCTAGCCGCGCCTTCTCTCATCACCAGCAAGGCATTTGCAAACGGTCGGGAGTTAAAAATTGGTTTTGTCAGCCCCAAAACAGGCCCAGTCGCTGCTTTTGGTGCCTCGGATGATTATGTATTGGCAGGTGTGCGCAAAGCCATCGGCGAAGGCATTATGATAAATGGCGAGCTTTACCCAATAAGGATCATAGAAAAAGATAGCCAATCTAACCCAAATCGCGCGGCAGAAGTTGCATCCCAACTCATTCTAGAAGATGAGGTGGATTTAATGTTGGCGTCAAGCACCGCTGACACAACAAATCCTGTGGCCGATCAATGTGAGCTAAATGAAATCCCGTGTATTTCAACCGATACCCCATGGGATGGTCATTTCTTTGGCCGCGGTGGTGATCCTGCGAAAGGGTTTGATTGGACATATCATTTCTTCTGGGGCGCAAGCCAGGTTGTTGATTCTTATACTTCGTTATGGGATCAGCTAGATACAAATAAAAAAGTCGGCGTGCTTTGGTCAAATGACAGTGATGGTGTCCCACTTTCAAACCAAATAACAGGCCTGCCGCCATTGTTTGAAAAAGCTGGCTATGAAGTCATTGATGCAGGATTCCATCAACCCTTATCCGATGATTTCTCAGCACAAATATCTCAACTAAAAGCTGCCAATGTCGACATTGTATCAGGTGTATTTTTGCCACCAGATTTTATAACATTCTGGCTGCAAGCTGCCCAAATGAATTTTAAGCCCAAAGCAGTAACCGTTGCCAAGGCCTTGCTATTCCCTTCATCAGTTGAAGCGTTGGGTGATTTGGGGCATGGCGTTTCAAGCGAAGTTTGGTGGTCGCCAAACCATCCATATTCATCGGGTTTAACCGGCGAATCCTCGGCAGATTTGGCCAACGGATATATGAATCAATCCGGCAAGCAATGGATACAACCTACTGGTTATAAACACGCTTTGCTCGAAGTGGCTATTGATGTTCTAAAGCGTTGTTCAGATCCATTAGATCCGAATGCGATCATCAGCTCGATCCGCGCGACAGACTATAATTCAATCGTCGGACCCATCAATTGGAGCAATGGCCCCGTAAAGAATGCATCGGCAACGCCATTAGTGGGCGGTCAATGGGTAAAGGGTAAAGACCACCCGTTTGATCTAAATATTTGTGAAAATAAAGGCGCACCAGAAATTCAAGTGCAATCCAAATTTCTACAATTATAAACCCCAAACATCACGAAACGCGCCAACACTCCCGTGGCGCGTTTTTTTATTTAAAACATTCCATTTTCAGCATAGGCTTTAATCAAAATGCTAGTGGTTTTATGTAAATGGCGTTCCAACTCATCTTGAGTTTTTTTCACATTATGCTCAAGAGCTGCATCAGCTATTTTGCTATGCTCGCCAATAATGTCACGTTCTTTCACATCTAAAGGCACAGAAGCTTGGCGGTATCTTTCAGATTGAGAATAAAGGTTTTCTCGAATGGTGAGTAAACACTTACTGTCACACGCTGCAACCAACGATTCGTGAAACCTCTTATGTGCCGATGTCCAATCTGGGCTTATATATTTCGAGTTAACCGCATCTTCAATTGGTGTTTTTGAAAGCTCAAATAATGCAGATACAATGCCTGATTCCCACTTTAAATCACCATTGGTAATCGAGTTTTCAATGCACATTAGCTCAATTTTAATGCGCGTATCTGTTAGGTCGATTAACTCCTCTTGGCTCAGGTCAGCAACCCGAAAACCTTTTCTTGGAATCGAAATAACCAGCCCTTCGGAGGTCAACCGCGAAAGTGCTTCTCGCACAGCTCCAAGGCTAACTTTAAAGGTGTCGCAAAGATCAGCAATTATCAATTTATCGTTTGGTTTAAGTCGGCATAATATAATTTCGGATCTAATTTTATCATAAGCTTGAGATGTCATGCTCTCCGGTTTTGTTTCACTCATTAAGAATCCTTTTAACTTCAACCTGAAGTTCAATAAAATATTACTTTCATTTTAGTGCAAATCTATTGGACTGTAAATACTCAAAAATTACATTTTTCAATATAAAAAGTATAGAATAATTAATAAAATATTTAACCTTAAATAATATATTATGTTTGACTTAATAGATTAAAAAAGTTAGCTTTACCTTAGTTTAAAAGGAATAAAATATGAAATTTGTATCTTTTATATCTTCAGGTGATGAAGGTATTGCAATCGAAAATGATGGTAAATTCTATGGTCTATTGACGGGTGATTTAAATTATCCCGGAAATCTATTTGGCCTCATTCAAGCTGGTGGTTCAGCTCTGGCCACAGCGGCAAAAACATTAGCTCAGGGAGATTTAATCCAGCTTGATAAAGTGACTTTGTTGCCACCCATTTCAAACCCAGAAAAGATTGTTTGCGTGGGGTTAAATTATGTTGACCATTCAAAAGAAAGTGGTTTCGAAACTCCAACTTACCCAACCATTTTTAATCGTTTTAATTCAAGCCTAATCGCACATGATGCATCAATCCTGCGCCCCCAACAATCAATTCAATTGGATTATGAGGGTGAACTTGTTGCCATTATTGGCAAAGACGCCAAAGATATTGATGAAAAAGATGCCTTAGATTATGTTGCTGGCTACTCGATCTTTAACGATGCATCTATCCGAGACTATCAATTTAAAGCCCCGCAATGGACACCCGGTAAAAATTTCGATGATACCGGCGCATTCGGCCCATATTTTGTCTCTGCTGATGTTTTGCCAAAAGGTTGCAAAGGCTTACAGCTAACCACGCGCCTAAATGGTGAGGTTATGCAAAGCGCATCCATTGACGATATGGTCTTCTCCGTGGCCAATTTGATATCAACCTTAAGTCAATTTATGACATTGCGCGCTGGTGATTTAATCGTAACAGGCACACCGTCAGGTGTTGGTCTTGCACGCGACCCGCAAGTGTTTATGAAGGCAGGAGATGTGGTTGAAGTGGAAATAGAAAATATTGGACTGCTATCAAATCCAATTGAAGACCGCGTAAAATAAATTCTTAAAACCAAAGCAAAATGATTTTGAAAAGGAAGTCGGATGACTGCTATATCAGGAAAAATTGGAATTACGAAACGGCCCGGGGAACTAGGTATACATTCGATGGATAGTTTTAATATGACTGTTCCTGATTTGCAGGTGGCTGAAAAATTTTACAAATCATTTGGCCTAAATGTGAAAGAAGAAGGCAATGGATTAGGCCTATATACCTTCGATTCCGATAGGTGTTGGGTCAGCATCGATGAAGGCGCAAAAAAGAAACTGAATCACCTGACCTTCAGTGTCTTTGAAGAAGATTTTTTACCCCTAAAAAAACGTGTCGAAAATGACGGAATTAAATTACTAGATGCCCCACATGGCTTTGATTCAGCTGGTATTTGGTTTTACGATCATAACAATGTTTTGATTGAAGTGAAGGTGGCGCCAAAACGCTCACCAAATGAAAAATCAAACTTTGAATGCCTGTCTGTACCAGCTGGGCAAGCCGCCGCAACGACCCGATCAAAAGCCCAAACGGTAGAGCCAATTAGGCTCGCACATGTGCTTATCTTTACCACAAATGTCATCAAAGCAATTGAATTTTATCACCGCATTTTGGGCTTAAGATTATCCGACCAATCTGGCGATGGAATTTGCTTTATGCACGGCATACATGGCAGTGACCACCATCTGGTGGCATTTGCAAAGTCAAACGCACCTGGCTTGCATCATTGCAGTTGGGATGTTGGTTCCATTAACGAGATAGGCCTAGGCGCGATGCAAATGGCCGATAATGGTTATGAAAAAGGCTGGGGTCTGGGGCGGCATGTCTTGGGTTCTAACTATTTTCATTATGTACGCGATCCTTGGGGTAGCTATTCAGAATATTCAGCGGATATCGACTATATCCCTGCCGATAAAGATTGGCAATCAGGTGATTATTTACCCGAGGATTCCATCTACCTATGGGGGCCAAGCATACCTAAAGATTTCGTCCATAATTATGAATCTGATTAAATTAGCCAAATCAAAAGAGCTAAAAATCACGATGTCAAATTCACTCAAACGCGGGTGAATTCGAAATAAAAAAAGGGAAATAAATGTTAAAATCTAAATCTTTAATGAAGTTGATAAAAGTGGCGAGTATAGCCTGCTTTTTATCGACAACAAATATGGCTTTTGCTGAAAATGCGTTTTACACTTTGGGTACAATGGGCGGGCCAGCAACAATTGCCGAGCGATCTCAACCTTCAAACCTACTCATTGTTGATGGTCAGAAAATTCTAGTCGATGTCGGCGATGGAACCGCAGGTCAATTGGCCAAAATCGGTCAACAAGCAGATGGCCTTGATATGGTATTTATAAGCCATTTACATTTCGATCATACGGGCGGGTTATTCGCTATTTTAGGTTTGCGCACCCAAACAAACGCTCGAAAACCACTGCAAATATATGGCCCTATAGGCACTAAAAGGCTTGTTGCGGGGCTTTTGTCGGCTATGGAACCTTCACTTGAAGCAGGCTATGGCAACCCGAATGAACCAAAAATCACCCCCGAGTCTATTGCTATCGTGCATGAAATTAGTGCAGACACACCGCTTAAATTTGATAATTTCGATGTTCAAATTGCCGAAAATAACCATTATTCATTTGCACCGGGAACCCCAGGCTTTGACAATTCAAAATCCCTTTCGTTCAGATTCAATCTTGATGACCGCTCGATTGTTTATTCAGGCGATACAGGCCCAAGCGCTGCGGTTGAAAAACTAGCAAACGGTGCTGATTTATTCATTGCCGAAATGATGGATGTCGATGCGACCATTATAAAAATCAGAAAATTGGCGCCTAACATGCCAGAAAAGCAGTTAATGTTTCTGGAACAACATTTAAAAAGCCATCATTTAACACCTGCTGACTTAGGCACTATGGCCAAAAATTCGAATGTTAAAAGACTAGTGGTCACGCATTTTTCACCCGGCTATACGGATGAAAAATTGATCGCTCCTTATATTGCAACGATTAAGGAACAATATAATGGCCCAGTTGAATTTGCAGCGGATACAAATAAATATTAGGTGAGAAAATATATGAAAACAGGTGGGTTGTTAAGTGGAATTAGCATCTGAAAATAAGTGAAATCAAAAATACAGATGAATGATTTGCGACTGACAGCCCACCAAGAAATGCGGAAAGATGATTAAACAATATAGAGAGGTCTAACATATGTTTAACACCATAAAATCGAAATTAACCAGCTTATTGGCACTTTATTGCTGTCAATTAGCTACGGATTTTACGATCAATACTCGATCATGCA
>NVUS02000310.1 GCA_002402005.2 OCS116 cluster bacterium
ATCTCTGAAATAAAGACAGGTGGGAACCGACGACACTGATTCTCTTTATGATGAGTGCAGCTTTCACAGGTTTTAGTCATGATTCACCTTTAGCTTTAGAAATTTTGAAATTAAAGCTGGTGAAATTGCCATATTCATTGGCCCCAATGGTGGTGGCAAAACCTCATTGGTGAAAATGCTGCTCGGCCTATATCCCGCCACAGAAGGGCGTATAGAGCGCAAGGCCGGGTTGAAAATATCCTATGTGCCGCAGAAATTTGAGATCAGCCCGTTTTTACCATTGACGGTCAAAAGACTGCTCAATTTTACCCAAAAATATAGTGATGCAACGCTGATTGAGGCGCTGCAAGCTACCGATTGCGATCATTTATTGTCGGCGCAAGTTAAGCAGCTTTCGGGCGGTGAATTGCAGCGGGTGCTGCTGGCGCGGGCGATGATTTCCAAACCTGATATTTTGGTATTGGATGAGGCGTTGCAGGGGGTTGATCAAGCCGGTGAGGTGCAACTCAATACGCTGATCAGTAGCTATTCTAAACAAAATAACACGGCAATTTTAATGGTTTCGCATGATTTACATTTGGTGATGAAATCGACCGACAAAGTCTATTGCATTAACGGCCATATTTGCTGCCATGGCAAGCCCGAACAAGTGCAGCATATGGAAGAATTTAAACAGATATTTGGCTCATTGGTCGACCATTTTGCGGTTTACACCCATAAGCATGATCACAATCATCAACATCAGCACCAACATGGCGAAAATTGCGACCATGAGCATTAAAGGCAGTATAAATGTTTGAATTTTTAGATGATTTTTTCATCCGTGCGTTGATTGCGGGCATTGCAGTGGCGCTAATTGCGGGGCCGTTTGGTTGTTTGTTGGCTTGGCGGCGCATGGCTTTTATGGGCGAAACCATTGCCCATTCGTCACTTTTGGGCGTGGTTTTGGGGTTAATGTTAGGTATTGTGCCGCAATATGCCATCCTGTTTGTAGCGGTCATCATGGCGGTTGTGTTGTATTTTTTAGACAAAGCCAAAGGTTTGGCGCGCGATGTGTCTTTATCGGTCATCGCCCATGGTGCATTGGGGGTTGGGCTGTTTTTAATCAGCCTTATGCCCGAAGTGCAGGTGGATTTAGAAGCTTATTTATTTGGTAGCTTATTTGCCATTGATGAGGTGGATTTGGCGATTATCTTCATCGGTGGTAGCGCGATATTTGCCACTTTACTATATTATTGGCGCAGCTTGGTGGCGGTGACCATTTCGCCAGATTTAGCCCATGCGGAGAATGTCGTGCGGCCAGAAGCTGAGTTTGTTTTTACCTTAATGGTGGCGGTTCTGGTGGCGATTACCATGAAAATTACCGGTCTTTTATTGGTCTCGGCGATATTAATCATTCCCGCCGCAGCGGCGCGGTTTATCAGCAAAAGCCCTGAGCAGATGGCGGTTTTGGCCTCTATAATTGGCATGACTTCGGTGGCGGCTGGGCTTTACATTAGCTTGTTGAATGACGTGGCGGGCAATGCGGCGATTATTGTGGTGGCCATCAGCTTGTTTGCATCTTGTTACATCGCCTCGAAACTGCTGTTTACAAACCGTTAACTTAAACCCGACAAATTTGATGAAAAATTTAGCTTTTATTCTATAATGCACCTGATGAAATGGATGGGTATTATGAAAATTTTAGTGAAGATTATTCTGTCAGCTATGTTGGCGTTGTCATTTGTGCCGAGCGGATTTGCCGCCAGTCAGATTATTCATGTCGATGAGATTATTAAAAATCTATCGAAGATTAAAGCCCCGGCTAAAAAACGCTATCCCAAAAAGAAAAAAGTCAAAAAGGCCAAAAAAGTCTATGGCCCAACCAAAACCATTGTGAATTTCAGTACCAAATATAAGCCAGGTACGTTGATCATCAAAACATCTGAACGTAAAATTTATTTGGTTGGTGAATGGGGCAAAGCCATCCGTTACGGCATTGCCGTGGGCAGCACCGCTGGCCGCCAGTGGAAAGGCAAAAGCTACATTAGCCGCAAACGCCCTAACCCAACTTGGATTCCGACGGCAAGTATTTTGCGTGAAAACCCCAGAATGCCCAAAGTTTACAAACCCGGCCCACGTAACCCGTTGGGCGTACGGGCAATGAATCTTGGCGGCACACCCACCTTGCGTATTCATGGCACAAATGCCCCATGGTCGATCGGCAAAGCCGCCTCGCATGGTTGCTATCGCATGCGCAATGAAGATGTGATTGATCTTTATAACCGGGTTAAAGTCGGCACTCAAGTTATTATCATGAGCTAAATATTGATAAATTCATCAAGAATTGCCGGTAGATTATCTTCTGATAATTCATGTTGAATGGCGACTGTGCCATTGTCTATTAGGATTATCTCATCGGCAAAATCCAACATTTCGGTTGGGTTGTGCGATATGATCAGCACGGTTAATTTAAAATCTTTTTGAATTTTGGCGATGAGACCGCGCATTTCGAGCCGTGTTTCGGGGTCGAGTGCCGAGAAGGGTTCATCCAATAATAAAAGTGGCCGCGGATTTTGCGGGTCTTGTGCCCGTGCCAATGCGCGCGCCAAAGCGACCCGCTGAGCTTCGCCGCCCGATAGGTCTTTGGGCTTTTTTGCCTGCATGCCTGTTAAGCCGACTGAGGTGATGGCATTGTTAACCAGTTGGGTTTGTTGGCTGCTCAGTTTTAGGCTGGGGTTTAGGCCGATGGCGATGTTATCAAACATGCTTAAATGGGCAAATAAATTATGCTCTTGAAACAGACTGGTGATCGGCCTTTGGTGTGGCTCATGACTCGAAATGCTGGTTTCATTCCACAATATATCGCCCTGTGCAGGGGTTTCAAACCCGGCAATTAGGTTGAGTAAGGTAGATTTGCCACTGCCCGAACGGCCGACTAAGGCATGAATTTGTTGGGCTTTACAATTGAGATTAAAGTCAAAATTCATTTCACCTAAATTAAGTTTCACATTGTCAATTTTTAACATATTTGCCTCCGATAAGTCGTTCAATGGCTGCATAAAGCCCAAACGCCAGAATGACCAAGATACACGCGATGACCGCGCCATCGGCACTGCGATAAGCGCCGATGGATTGATAAAGCAACATGGGCAGGGTGATGGTATGGTCATTGCCAAATAGTGCAATCACCCCAAAATCACCAAAGCTAATGGTGGCCGCCAGCGCAGCGGCGCGGCTTAAAGGTTGGCGCAGGGTTGGCCAATCGATAATCCGTGTGCGGTTGATGCCTTTAATGCCCAAAGATAGACAGAGTTTTTGGTGGCGCTCGGCCATGCTGTCTATCGCGGGGCTTAAGGTTTTGAGCATGTAAGGCAATGCCATTAACGCGTTGATGAATAAAATGATATGCAATCCATAAGTGAAAATATTGATATAGTTGCGCAGCAATAAAAACAGCCCCATGCCAAATACCAATGATGGTACGATGAGGATGACATTGCCGATGGAGGAAAACATATGGTAGCCGACATTCTGGATGCCATGGTCTTTAAGCGCGCGTTTGGACAGCAATAATGACAGGGTGAAAATGCTGGCTAGGCTAGCGGCGCATAAAGCCAGAATAAAACTATTCTTGATGCTCAGCCATAATGTTGCAGACATAAGAACTGAGAAATCAGTCTGGGCAAAAGCTTTGATGAAGGTGCTGGAGAGTGGCAATATCAACGCTATGAAGAGAATGAGAATGACCAACGCATCGGCCAAATAAGAGGTTTTTGAACTGGCCTTTGGCCGCATGCCGCCTTTGCCCAAGGCATTGAGTAGATTGATCTGGTTGGAGAAGCGGTGCAAAAATAAAGTGAATATCAGGCAAAAACTCAATTGTAACAAAGCTAAGGATGCGCCTTTGGGCAGATCGAAATCAAATTTCAGGCTTTGATATATTGCCACTTCTAACGTGGTGGCGCTTGGCCCGCCACCTAAAGTTAACACTGTGGCAAAGCTGGTGAAATGCAAGATGAATAAAAGTGAGGCGAGGCTGGGCAGGGATAGCCGCATGATTGGCCATTCGATACGAGTGAAGATTTGCCACTCGCTCAAACCCAATTGTTTGGATAACCGCCAATATTCGGGCGGTATATTTTCCAATTCGTTTAAAAATATCCGCGCGCTGAACGGCATATTGATAAAAATATGTGCCAACAATATGCCGGTTAAGCCATATAAATAAGTGCTGCGTTCAAAGCCAAATAGTGTAAAAAAATCGTTGAAAATGCCTTGCCGGCCATGCACGGCTATAATGCCAAATACGCTGACCATGGTTGGCATGATAAAAGCCAAAATGAAGATTTTGAGCAGATATTGTTTGCCCCAAAATTGCCGCCTATATAAAAACCGCGCGACGGGAATGGCGATGATGATGGCCGCAAGAGTTGAAAGTGATGCCTGCAAAAAACTAAAATAGGTGATGTGGCGGATATATTCATCGGAGATAATGTCAATAAATAGCGTGAAAAAACCAATGATGCCATGGTCGGATTGGCTGAATAAGGCGCTAAGCACCGCCACCGCCAACAGACCGATAAAGCCTAATGTAAGATAACCTGGCCACGCCAATTGCCAGTTTTTATACCATTGAAAATAAGATTTTGGTGGGACGACGCGCATAATGGCCTAAAAAGAGTGCATGATGCCGGCATGTTAGCATTTAAAATCTAGCAAGTAGATTAAAAAAATCTCGCGTCCGCTGATCTCTTGGCATTAAGTTTGTGATGGTCATTTTGTGGTTGTTTAAATCTTTTGAATTGAAGATAAAACTAGTTTGAGTTTCTTCAAGACTAATTCTATAAATGTCTTTTTTAAAATTTAATTTGGTGATTAAATTTTCGACTTTTTTGGCACTGCTGCCCTGCATGCGCTGTAATTCATCCGGAGGTAAAAGTTCGAATATTTTGTCAATTCTGGTCTGTAGTCTTGGGTTGTTATCATGGTTGCGTTCAACCAAATTTACCGCCACCTGTGGCCAATTGGTTATGTATTTTTTAAAATCTTCATCCAGCAGAATAAGTTCAATTAAATTCGGCGCTTCGTTGATTAAACGTTCGGCCTGTTCTTCATCCATACCTAGTAGCCATACAAATAATTTGGTGCTGGCCATATTGCCTTTGACAATGGTCATGCTTTCATCGAGCAGCATGGAAGGGTAGGGTGAGGCGGCATCGAGTAAATGACTGATATTAGACCATGTGTAATTATACTCAGTGTCCAATGTATGTTCGAATTTTTGGTCGTCTAAATTGGCTTCTCGCCAAAATTTCTTACTCTCTGGGGTGGTTAACTCCAGCGCATTTTGCAATTTGTAAAGATTGTCCTCGTCAGGATGGACTTGGCCATTCTCTATCGCTCGCAGGTGATTGATCACAATGCCAGTTTTTACGTTTAGCTCCAAAAAATTGCACCGCTTGCTTAGCCGCATTTTTTTGAGCATAGCTCCGAATTTACTACTCATTTTATTACCATATTTGAGCTCTTATACTTGAGAAAGACTTGCATGTTTCACAAGAATACAGCTCCCCCTCTATATTAATAGCCGGATGGTAAATTATATTGGTTAATTTATGGTTGATTTAAGTTGTTTTGCCGCTGTATATTGTTTGACAAAATTCTCAAAGCCTTCGCCAGCCAAAATCGGGCCAATTTGTTTGTAGCGGATGATGCCATTTGGGTCGATGATAAAACTTTCTGGCAAAAGGCGTACGCCAAAATCTATCGCCACCCGGCCGGATGTATTGGTGCCAATGGCGGTGTAAACATTGCCGTATTTGGCTAAAAATTCCAACGCATTTTCATCATTGTCTTTGTGGTTAATGCCGTAAATTTTAATGCCCATGGCTTTGAGTTTGTCCAGCTCGATATGCTCAGCACGGCAAGCCACGCACCATGAAGCCCAAAAATTAACCACCACCAACTCACCTTTTAGGTCGGCGGCGTTAAATGTTGGTAAGTCGCCCAAAGCATCTAGCTCAAATTGCGGCATGGGTTTTTCGATCAACACAGAAGGTATGTATGATGGGTCTTCGCCACTCAGCCGGTAAAGAAATGTGGCTGCCAAGCCAATGAATATGATGACCGGAATGAGCCGCCAAAATTTAAAATTATTTTTCATTTTGCGCCGTATTTTTTGCTTGTTTTTCGAGCCGTTTCAACCGTGCGCGTTGTTTTTGGCTATTGACCAAAATATAGGCGGTGAGGCCGAGCACGCCAATGCTGACCACCACATAAACACCGGTGACATAATGTGGAAATTCGGTAAAGTTTAAAAATTCCATCATTCTGCCTCACTATTTTTAAGCGCCGAATTGGTTTTGGCAATGTTTTGTTGCAAAATGCGCATTTCCAAAGCGCGGGCGCGGCGGCGGGTGATCTCGGTGCGCACACTGATGAAGAGCAGGGTGGTGAACATAAAGGTAAAGGCGGCAAACATAACCAAAAGCGCGGTGAGCATAGTGGGATGAATGCTTGAGCCAGATGTTGTTAGGCTGGCCGGTTGGTGCAAAGTATTCCACCATTCGACCGAAAATTTGATGATTGGAATGTTGATTAAGCCAACCGCTGCGACAATGGTGGCAACCCGGGCGGCCTTGACTTGATCCTCAATCACCTGCCAAATGGCGATATAACCCAAATACATAATGAACAATACCAAAACCGCAGTTAAGCGAGCGTCCCATACCCACCATGTGCCCCACGCGGGTTTGCCCCATAACATGCCGGTTATTAAGGTTAGTAAGGCAAACACTGCGCCAATTGGCGCGGCGTTTTTGGCCGCCATATCAGCAAGCGGATGCCGCCAAATAAAACCGGTAAAATTGGCCAATGCCATAAATACATATATGGCTTGTGCCAGATAGGCTGATGGCGCATGCACGTAAAGAATGCGGCTTAATGAGCCTTGTAAAACATCTTCAGGAGCGTTGAAAACCGCATAAAGCCCAAAGCCCAATAGGCCAAGGGTGATGATCACTAAATAAGGCAGCAGCAGCGATGAAAACCGCATAAATTTTGTTGGATTGGCAAGTCCGAACATATTTTGTCTCTTTAATTGTTTAGCTGAGTTTATAGCCTAAAAGAATTGGCTGTAAACTCATAAATTGGCCTTTAATGCCTGTGCAGATGCAAAAGGCGCGATGATGAGTGAGATTAAGGTTATGCCCAATAAAATGAGCAAAGATGTATAGGGTTTTTCGACTTGATAAGTCATATCCGATGTGGCGCTGACGCCAAATATCAATATCGGTATATATAATGGCAAGATGAGCAATGAGATGATCTGGTTAGCGCGGCGGATGCTGACCAATATAGACGCACCAATGGTTGCCAAGGCACAAAGCCCAAGTGAGCCGATTGACATACATATAATGAGTGGTATCAGCCCGCCAGCGGGTAAGTTGAGCATAAGCGCTAAAAACGGTGTGATGAGCAACAGCGGCAATGCGATGCTAACCCAATGAGCGATGAGTTTGACCAAGATGACCAATTCGGGCAAGGGGCCGGCGGTGAGCAACAGGGTTAAGCTACCATCTTCTAAATCATCGGCAAAAATGCGCTCGGCGCTGAGCAATATGGCCAATAGTAAAACCACCCACAACACGCCGATGGAAATGCGAGCCAGTAAATTAATATCGGGCCCGACGCCAAAGGGAAACAGGATTATAACCACAAGGTAAAAGCCGATGGCTTGCCCCGCGCCGCCGCCAGAGCGGAAAAATAAGTTGATGTCGCGGCGCAATAAAGCCAAAAGAGGTTTCATATATTTTCCTCTTCAAGCAGGTAATCATCATTAAACATATAGCGGCCACCGGTTAGGTTGAGTGTTTGGTCAAACTCTATGCCCAAAGGCAAATGGGTTGAGGCGATGAGAATGCCGCCGGCACTTATATGCTCTTGCATCAGCTTGGTCAGTAGTTTTTGCCCGTCATCATCTAACGATACGGAAGGCTCATCGAGCAGCCAAAGCGGGTGCGATATGGTGAGTAAGCGTGCCAGCATTAGGCGTTTCTTTTGACCGGCGCTTAAACGTGCGGCCAAAATATGCGGCATGGGCTCTAAACCGACAGTGGCCAATGCAGTGTCTATACGGTCTTTGTCGCCACCCATATATTCAGTCCAGAAGGTTAGGTTTTCTAACACTGTCAGGCTTTTCTTAAGGCCATCTTGATGGGTGATGAAATGCGAAATGCCAATCACGCCATCCAAGCGCGGCTGATCACCACTGGAAATCGTATATATATCAATGTCGCCGCTTCTGGGCTGATCGGCGCCGGCAAGCATATGCAATAATGTGGTTTTGCCACTGCCATTTGGGCCTTTGAGCAATAAACATTGGCCGGCTTTTAGCTCGAAACCAATGTCCTCGAACAGCAGGCGTTCGCCTTTTTGGGCGCTTAGATTTTGAATATTTATGCGGTTAATTTTCATATTGATCTAAAGATTAGCGTTTTTTAATACTATTTGCACCATAAATAGATTATCTGCAATGAAAACAGGACATTTTGTCCCAAGCAAGTGAGATATGAGACATAGGTGCTAAAATAGCCCTAAAAAGCATATTTAGAGCCAAAATTAGCAAAAAAATACATTTTTCCACCTCTAGGGGCTAGAATATAGTTTAAAATGATTCTATAAGTTGGCCAGAATTTCGAAAAATATGATTCCATATCATGTTTAAAATAAATGTGGCGCCAGATTGCTGAAACGCAATTATGCTTTTGATGCTGTGCGCCACCCCAATAAGAGGGTTCACATCCATGACAACACCCCTAACTTCACTAGACAGCTTCAATTGCCGCCGAGAGCTTAAAGTTGGCGATAAAAGTTATGTTTATTTTGATCTTAAACAAGCCGAAAAAAATGGTTTGACTGGCATTTCCAGAATGCCAAATTCATTAAAAGTAGTGCTTGAAAATTTGCTTCGGTTCGAAGATGACCGCAGCGTAACCAAAGATGACATCCTCGCCGTGGCGAAATGGATGGACAACGCGCATAGCGATGCCGAAATTGCTTACCGCCCTGCACGAGTTTTGATGCAAGATTTTACCGGTGTGCCAGCCGTGGTTGATTTGGCCACCATGCGTGCTGCGATGGAAAAAATTGGCGAAGACCCGAAGAAAATTAACCCACTTGTGCCGGTTGATCTGGTGATTGACCATAGTGTGATGGTGGATAATTTTGGCACGCCAATGGCGTTTGAGCAAAATGTTGAAATTGAATTTGAACGCAATAAAGAGCGTTATGAATTTTTACGTTGGGGCGCTACGGCGTTTGAAAACTTTCGTGTTGTGCCTCCTGGAACAGGTATTTGCCATCAGGTTAACCTAGAATATCTTGCCCAAGCGGTGTGGACACGCACGCAAACAGCAGACGGTAAAGAAGTTGAAGTGGCCTACCCAGATACATTGGTGGGTACAGATAGCCATACGACTATGGTCAACGGCATGGCCGTACTTGGTTGGGGTGTTGGTGGTATTGAAGCTGAAAGCTCTATGCTTGGCCAACCGATCTCTATGCTGGTGCCTGACGTTGTT
The DNA here is from genome assembly GCA_002402005.2 of OCS116 cluster bacterium. Lineage (GTDB taxonomy): Bacteria > Pseudomonadota > Alphaproteobacteria > Rhizobiales > OSC116 > OCS116. The sequence continues at coordinate 9,564 of NVUS02000310.1, forward strand.
GGCTTTGAGCTTAAAGGTAAAATGTCTGAAGG
>NVUS02000311.1 GCA_002402005.2 OCS116 cluster bacterium
TAACTATGTTCAAAACGCCACCGCCGCCTGGGTCACCATCATCATTATGGATGTATGGCATTGGACATCACTGGTGGTCTTGCTCTGCTATGCTGGCCTGCAATCCATCCCCGATGCGTATTATCAAGCCGCAAAAATCGACCAAGCCAGCCGCTGGAATATATTCAGATATATCGAATTGCCCAAAATGATGGGTGTCTTGCTCATCGCCTCATTGCTGCGTTTCATGGATAGTTTTATGATTTATACTGAGCCATTTGTACTCACCGGCGGTGGCCCCGGCAATGTCACCACATTCCTATCCATCGATCTGGTCAAAATGGCCATCGGACAGTTTGATTTAGGCCCAGCCGCAGCTTTCTCACTCATTTACTTTCTGACCATATTGCTCATTTCGTGGGTTTTCTACACCATCATGACCAATATTGACAAACGGGAGGGCATGTAATGTCACAACCCAAAAAACGTTTCAACAAATCTGCCCTCATCATGAGTCTTTATATTTTATTCCTGATGCTGCCAATTTATTGGCTGATTAATATGAGCCTCAAAACCAATACCGAAATTTTAGGTACATTTTCGCTCTGGCCGCAAAATCTTACCTTCGCCAATTATATGGTTATCTTTACCGACCCAAGCTGGTATTGGGGTTATATAAATTCGATCATCTATGTGGTGATGAATACGGTCATCTCATTGGCCGTGGCTCTGCCCGCCGCCTATGCATTCAGCCGCTATAATTTCATGGGCGACAAGCATTTATTCTTCTGGTTGCTGACCAACCGAATGGCGCCACCTGCGGTGTTTGCTTTGCCCTTCTTCCAACTCTATTCTAGTGTTGGCTTGTTCGATACCCACATCGCGGTGGCTCTAGCTCATACATTATTCAACGTGCCATTGGCTGTGTGGATTCTAGAAGGCTTTATGCGCGGCGTGCCCAAAGAGATTGATGAAACCGCCTATATTGATGGCTATGGTTTCTTCAAATTCTTCGCCAAAATCTTCACGCCATTAATCGCATCTGGCATTGGTGTTGCGGCTTTCTTCTGTTTCATGTTCTCATGGGTCGAGCTGCTGCTCAGCCGCACCTTAACCGCCGTCGATGCCAAATCCATCGCCGCCACCATGACCAGAACCGTCTCGGCTTCCGGCTTAGATTGGGGCGTATTATCCGCCGCTGGTGTGCTGACCATCATACCGGGCGCTTTGGTCATCTATTTTGTACGTAACCACATTGCCAAGGGCTTTGCCCTAGGCCGTGTTTAAAGGGGAGGGAGTGAAAATGAACCTATCTTGGATGGCATGGACATGGCCAACAGCCGGCTTTTTTATTTTCATCGCTCTGGCGCTGATCACTATGACAATTTGGGGCATCAAAACCCCGCAAGCCCCACGTGTGGGTATCTTGCGCATCGAAACCACACCGGGTGACCGGTTGTTTATAAGTTTGCTCGGCTCGGCATTTATCTGCCTAGCTTGGCTCGGAATGTTCGGCTCTCCCGTATACGGAGCGTTGATCGTATGTTGTATTTATGCGTTAGGGGTTTTCCGCTGGGTCTAAATGCAAGAGGGAATGCAGCCACAAATAATAACATTTGGGTTGTTAATTTAATTTTATCGGGAGGATAAAATGATATCAAAAATCAAAACATCAACAGCCATTGTGGCTCTGTTGATCGGCATGGGGTCAACCGCATTTGCGGATGAAACATCAGCCAAATGGATTCAGGAATTCCAACCTTCTGTGTTGACCGAAGCTGAACAACAAAGCGAGATTGACTGGTTCAACACAGCCGCCAAACCATTTGTTGGTATGGAAATTAAAGTTGCATCCGAAACCATCGGCACGCATGAATATGAGTCAAAAACTCTTGCCAAAGCTTTCTTTGAGCTAACCGGCATTAAAATCACCCATGATTTAATTGGTGAAGGCGATGTGGTCGAAAAACTACAAACCCAAATGCAAACCGGCGAAAATATCTATGACGCCTATATCAATGACTCAGACCTTATTGGTACCCATTGGCGCTATCAACAAGCCCGCAATCTAACCGATTGGATGGCTGGCGAAGGCGCAGATGTCACCAATCCAGGCCTAGACATTGCTGACTTTATCGGCACAGAATTCACCACCGGCCCAGATGGCAAACTTTATCAACTTCCAGATCAGCAATTCGCCAACCTCTATTGGTTTAGATATGATTGGTTCTCGGACGACAAAAACAAGGCAGATTTCAAAGCCAAATACGGCTATGATCTAGGCGTACCGGTTAACTGGTCAGCTTATGAAGACATTGCAGAATTCTTCACAGGCCGCGAAATTGATGGCCAAACAGTCTATGGTCATATGGATTACGGCAAAAAGCATCCATCTCTAGGTTGGCGCTTTACCGATGCGTGGATGTCTATGGCCGGCATGGGCGACAAAGGCGAGCCGAACGGTTTGCCAGTTGATGAATGGGGCATCCGGGTCAATGAGCAATCACAACCCACAGGCTCTTGCGTCGCCCGCGGTGGTGCAACCAACAGCCCAGCCGCTGTATATGCCATTCAAAAATACATTGATTGGTTGGGTAAATATGCCCCACCAGCTGCTGGCGGTATGACCTTCTCCGAATCTGGCCCTGTGCCAGCTCAAGGCGCAATCGCTCAGCAAATGTTCTGGTACACTGCCTTTACAGCCAATATGGTTGAAGACAATATCCCCGTGATGAATGAAGATGGCACACCAAAATGGCGCATGGCACCATCACCACATGGTGCATATTGGAGCGAAGGCACCAAAATTGGCTACCAAGATGCCGGTTCATGGACGTTGATGAAATCAACTCCAGTCGACCGTGCCAAAGCCGCCTGGCTCTATGCACAATTTGTAGTGTCTAAAACTGTTGATCTGAAAAAATCACATGTCGGTCTAACCTTCATTCGTGAATCTTCAATCAATCATCAGTCATTCACTGATCGTGCGCCTAAATTGGGTGGCCTCATTGAATTCTATCGCTCTCCAGCACGGGTTCAATGGTCTCCAACCGGTACAAATGTGCCAGATTATCCAAAACTAGCTCAGCTTTGGTGGCAGAATATTGGTGATGCATCATCAGGTGCCAAAACCGCACAAGCCGCTCTAGATTCACTCTGTGCCGAGCAAGAAAAAGTCATGAGCCGCATCGAACGCTCTGGTGTGCAAGGTGACATTGGACCAAAATTGAACGAGGAAAAAGATCCAGAATTCTGGTTGTCTCAACCCGGTTCACCAAAACCAAAATTGGCCAATGAACGCCAAACTCCAATAACCATTGGTTATGATGAGTTGATCAGTTCTTGGTCTAAATAGGTTTTTCCACTAACATCAATTTGGGTCGAGCTTTGCCGCTCGGCCCATAATTTTAAAGACCTAATGGGGGTGCCTTGCATGAAATATATATTAGCCATAGACCAAGGCACAACCTCCAGCCGCGCCATATTATTTGATGATAAATTGAACATTACCGGCATGGCACAACAAGAATTTAAACAATATTTTCCGCAATCGGGCTGGGTAGAGCATGACCCGGCAGACATTTGGTCAACCGTGGTTAAAACCTGTAAAAACGTGCTGACCGAAAATAACGTGAGCATAGATGACATCATTGCCATCGGCATCACCAACCAGCGCGAAACCACATTGGTGTGGAACAAAACCACTGGTGAGCCGCTGCACAATGCCATCGTTTGGCAGGACAGACGCACCGCCGAATATTGCAATACACTTAGAAACCCAGAGTTTGAGGCCGAGATTACCCACAAAACTGGCCTACTCATCGACCCCTATTTTTCGGCCACCAAAATCAAATGGATTTTAGACAATGTCGAGGGCGCACAGGCCAAAGCCGACAATGGCGAGCTATTGTTCGGCACAGTCGATGCCTATTTAATTTGGAAGCTAACCGATGGCAAAAACCACGTCACTGATGCCACCAACGCCGCCCGCACTATGTTATATAACATAAGAGATGGCAAATGGGATGAAGCCATCTGCCAAAAATTAGGCATCCCCCTATCGATGCTGCCCGAGGTAAAAGATTGCGCCGCTGATTTCGGCCAAACCGACGCTTTAATATTGGGTAAATCCATCCCCATTCTCGGTGTGGCTGGCGACCAACAAGCCGCCACCATTGGCCAAGCCTGTTTCAAACCCGGCATGCTAAAATCCACCTATGGCACTGGCTGTTTCGCCTTGCTCAATACCGGTAATGAATTGGTCAAATCCAAAAACCGCCTGCTCGGCACGATCGCTTATCAGTTAAATGGCAAAATCACATACGCACTAGAAGGCAGCATTTTCAACGCCGGTACAGCCGTGCAATGGCTGCGTGATGGCCTCAACATCATTGATGATGCCAACCAAATGCAACCCTTGGCGCAAAGTGCCAACCCCGATGAACGCCTATATATGGTGCCAGCCTTCACCGGCATGGGCGCACCTTATTGGGATGCCGATTGCCGCGGGGCTATCTTTGGCATCACCCGCAACACAGGCCGTGCCGAATTCGCCCGCGCGGCGCTCGAAAGTGTCGCCTACCAAACCCGCGATCTGCTCGAAGCCATGCATGATGATTGGGGCAATGACCAAGTGGAAAGTGTGCTTAGGGTCGATGGCGGCATGTCAGTATCCGATTGGACGATACAATTTTTGGCCGACATTATCGGCGCACCCGTCGACCGGCCAAAAGTATTGGAAACCACTGCCATGGGCGCGGCTTGGCTGGCTGGTATGCAAGCCGGCTTCTACCCCGCCCAAGAAGAGTTCGCCAAAATATGGGCATTGGATGTGCGGTTCGAACCCAAAATGAGCCAAGTCAAACGTGATGAATTGTACAAGGGTTGGCAAGACGCAGTCAGCAGAACGCTGACAAAATGATTAAAAAAACCGACCATAGCAACGGCTGGATTTTGGCATCACCCGCCATCCTCATCCTGTCTATAGTCGGCCTCATTCCACTGCTCACCGTCATCAATTATTCATTTTTCGATATCTTTATTCTTGATAAACGTTATTGGATTGGCCTTGAATGGTATCAAGAATTGATGCAATCACCGCGCTTTTGGGCAAGCCTAGGGCGCAGCCTATTATTTTCAACCTGCATTCTCGCCATTCAATTGCCACTCGGCATTCTCATCGCGCTAGCCATCCCCAAACGTGGCATATGGGTGCCCATCTGCCTGATGACCATGTCAGTGCCTCTGCTCATCCCGTGGAATGTCATTCCCATCATCTGGCTCAATTATTTGCGCCTAGACACCGGTTTTCTCGGCCAATTTCTTAGCTTTTTTGGCTTAGATTTTGATTGGAAATTCAACCCCATCCACACATGGCTTGCGTTGATACTCATGGATGTCTGGCATTGGACAAGCCTCGTCATTCTGCTGGCTTATTCCAGCCTCAGCACCATCCCCACAGCCTATTATCAAGCCGCTGCCATCGACAGAGCCTCACGCTGGCAAATCTTCCGCTATATAGAATTACCAAAAATGAGCGGTATTTTGCTCATGGCAATCCTGCTCCGCTTCATGGATAGTTTGATGATTTACACCGAAGCTTTCGGCATCAATTCAGGCGGGCCCCAAAACGCCACATTGTTTTTGGGCATAGATTTAGGCGAACAAATCAAGGCCTTTGACTACGGCCCATCCGCCGCCCGCTCAGTCATTTATTTCATCATCATCTTATTCATCGTCTGGGCGTTCAAAACCGCACTAAACCATCAAAAATCGGGCGGAACAAGATGAAAAAATATCTCAAAATCGCCTTGCTCATCGCCTATATCGCCTTGGTGTTTTTGCCTTTGGTGCAAGTGGTGCAAATGAGTTTTCTCACCACCGTTTCCGCCGCTTCAAGCCAGCAACCGGTGTTTACATGGCTCAATTATTACCACCTCTTCACCAGCCCCACATTGGGCGCGGCGTTTTTCAATTCCATAACTTATGTTTTGCTCAACATCTGCCTCACCATCCCTGTCGCTTTGCCCGCCGCTTATGCGTTTAGCCGCTATTCATTCATTGGCGACAAACATTTATTTCTGGCTTTCTTAGCTTTCCGCGTCACCCCGCCGGTGGTTTTGGCCTTGCCAATGTTTAAAATTTTCTCCCTCATCGGCCTCATCAATACGCCGTTCGGCATCGCCTTGGCACATTGCCTATTCACCATCCCTGTATCCATCTGGATTCTAGAAAGTTTTATAAATGCCATCCCCAAACAGCTAGATGAAAACGCCTTTTTAGATGGCTATAGCCTACCCAGATTTTATTATGAAATTCTGCTGCCTTTACTCGCCCCCGGCATTGGCGTCGCGGCATTTTTCTGCTTTTTATTCTCATGGGTCGAGGTGGTATTTGCCCGCATTCTCACCGTCACCAATGGCAAGCCGATCACCATGGCGATCGATGCGTTATTCGGTTTCAGTACCGATATGGGCTTGGTTATGGCGGTCATCGTCGCCTCGGTCATCCCCGGTATGGTGATGTTTTATTTTGTGCGCAATCACATTGCAAGCGGCTTTACCATTGGTGGACAATGATAGTGGGGGGAAATGATAAAGCCGTTGGTCGTTATAGGTGTTTGCAAGAAATATCATTCTCATTAAACAGATGCAGCTTATCAGCATCGGCATTCAATCTGATGGTTTGACCACGGGTAAATTCTTGAATGCCGGCAAGCTTGACGATGATCGGCTCACCATGTTCCGCATCTGGGTTGTTGAAATAGATCAAAGTCACTTCGCCCAAAGCTTCGATATAGTTGATTTTGCCTTCAAATAAATAGTCATCACCTTCGGTAATATACATATCTTCTGGCCGTGCGCCTAAGTTAAAATTCTTACCTTCAGCATTGGCTTGTGTCGCAATCGGCACCCAAGCCTTGCCACCATTGGCCATTTCAACCTTGGTTTCATCACCGACGCTCAGTACTTTGGCGTGTAAAATATTCATCGCTGGCGAGCCAATAAACGTCGCCACAAATTTATTGGCAGGGTGGGTATATAGCTCAAGCGGCGTGCCAACTTGCTCAATGCCCATATTGTTCAACACCACAATCCGGTCGGCCAAAGTCATGGCTTCCACTTGGTCATGGGTCACATAAATCATCGTGCTGTTGGGCATGTCTTCTTTTAACTGCGAAATTTCAATGCGTGTTGCCACCCGCAAAGCCGCGTCTAAATTCGACAATGGCTCATCAAACAAAAAGATTTTTGGGTCACGCACAATCGCGCGGCCAATCGCCACCCGTTGGCGCTGCCCGCCGCTCAGCGCTTTGGGCAGGCGGTCAAGATAATCAGTCAATTGCAAAATCTTGGCGGCATTGTCAACCGCTTTGTTAATTTCATCGGTTGGTTTTTTGGCAATTTTCAGCGCAAATGTCATATTGTCACGCACCGTCATATGTGGGTAAAGCGCATAGGATTGGAACACCATGGCAATGCCGCGTTTGGCCGGCGGCACATCATTCATCATTTCGCCTTCGATTTCTAAAGTGCCGGTGGAGATTTTTTCCAAACCGGCAATCATCCGCAAAAGGGTGGATTTGCCACAGCCAGATGGGCCAACAAATACCATCAGCTCGCCGGCTCTAATCTCGAGATTAATGTCTTTCAACACCTCGACTTTTTCGTAAGATTTTCCAATATTTGTTAGTTTTAAATCTGCCATGTCTAAGTCCCTCTATTCATTTCTATCTGCATAAAATGCCTGCCACGCAGGTAATGTTAACTGATTGCCGCTCAATTCATATTGATAGTCCAAGCCGTCTAATGTCTGTAACAGGCTGCCATCAATCGCAATGATTTGTTCATCATCACTCATGTTAAACGCACAAAAAATACGCTTGCCTTGCCAATCTCTATCAAAGCTCACAACATGTTCGCTCACTTGTAAATTGTTCAGGCTGCCTTTGGCCAAAGCCGGGTTGTTCTTGCGAAACTCAATCATCTGCCGGTATGAGTTTAACATCGAGCCCTTGTGCATCTCCTGAGTTGAAACTGCTTTTTCTACATGTGATGCTGAAATTGGCAGCCAAGGTTTGGCTTCGGAAAACCCAGCATTCACCTCATCATCCACCCACACCATCGGGGTGCGGCAGCCATCACGGCCTTTAAATTTAGGCCAAAATTCTTTGCCATAAGGGTCCTGCAAGTCTTCAAACTTAATTTCTGCTTCGGCCAGCCCTAACTCTTCACCTTGATAAATGCACACACTGCCTTGCAGCGACAATAATAAACTATTTAGCAATTTTTGCGAATCTGTATCTAGCTGCCAACGGCTGACATGCCGCTCAACATCATGGTTAGAAAATGCCCAGCATGACCAACTGTCCGATGACATGGTGGAAAATTGCTGCAATACATCACCGACGCGCGCGGCCTGCAAATTTTCGCCCGAAAGAAAATCGAACGAATAACACATTTGCATCAAATCATCACCAGCGGTATAATCGCTCATAATCTTCATGCCATATTGCGCATCACCCACTTCACCAACTGCGGCAATCGCCGGGTATTCTTCCATCACCGCCCGAAAGCGCTTTAAAAAGGCAATGTTTTCTGGTTGGTTTTTATCATATAAATGATCTTGGTGATTATATGGGTTTACCGAAGGGGCAATGGTATCATTACGCGCTTCGGGCGGTAAAATTGGGTTGTCGCGCAACTGCGGATCATGGAAATAAAAATTAATCGTATCCAACCGAAACCCATCAACCCCTTTGTTGAGCCAAAACCGCTCTACATCCAATAAAGCATTCTGCACGTCCATATTGTGCAAGTTTAAATCGGGCTGCGAGCTTAAGAAATTATGCAAATAATATTGCTCTCTTGTTTCATCCCATTGCCAAGCGCTGCCGCCAAAAATAGACAACCAATTGTTTGGTACATCACCATCTTTGGCATCCGCCCATACATACCAATCGGCTTTGTCATTGGTTTTGTCTTGCCGGCTTTGCTCAAACCATTCATGCTGATCACTAGAGTGCGAAAGCACCAAATCAATCATCACTTTTAGCCCGAGCCTGTGCGCCTCTGCCATCATGCCGTCAAAATCGGCCAAATTACCAAACATCGGGTCAATGTCGCAATAATCCGACACATCATAGCCAAAATCATCCATTGGCGAGGTGAAGAATGGCGAAATCCACACTGCATCCACACCCAATGATGCCACGTAGGCAAGGCGCTGGGTGATGCCTTTTAAATCACCAATGCCATCACCATTACTGTCCTGAAATGAGCGCGGGTAAATTTGATAAATCACCGCCCCGCGCCACCAATCTTTGTCGATTGTCGACACCGGATCATGTGGGTCAATTTGTTGAATCATCGTCATATCAACCACCTTTAACCGAACCAGATAACAGGCCACGCACTAGATATTTTTGCAAAGAGAAAAACACCAGTAGCGGCACAGCAATTGATACAAAGGCCGATGCAGTTAGAATTTCCCAATTGCCACCACGTGAGCCAAGCATTTCGCGCAAGCGGCCGGTCATCACCAATGTATCTTCTTGAATTGGCAAAAATACCGTGGCAATCAACAGGTCATTCCACACCCATAAGAATTGGAAGATAGCAAAACTCGCCAAAGCGGGGAATGACAATGGCAAAATGATTTTTAAGAAAATATCATAATCACTTGCCCCATCAACTTTGGCACTCTCAATAATTTCGCGAGGCAACCCGGCAATATAATTGCGCAATAAATACACCGCGAGCGGCAAGCCAAAACCTGTATGGGCAAGCCATATGCCGATATAAGTTTTGCCAATGCCGACCGTGGTGTAGGCGTTTAACAAAGGGATTAACGCCATCTGTAGCGGCACGACCAACAAACCAACGATGGTCACCAATAAAATTGACCGACCCGGAAACTCCATCCATGCCAAGGCATAAGCCGCAAAAGCCGCAATTAAAATCGGTATAATGGTCGCCGGTATGGTCACCGTCATCGTATTCAAAAACGAGCGCCCCAAACCTTCGGAAAATAACACTTCTTCGTAATTGGCGAGGGTAAATTTTGGCGCTTCAATCGAGGTCACAAACAACCGTTTGCCACGCTTACCAGTGAATTCCTCGGGCGATGTAACCCGGTAATCACCATTCGCCGCCACCATCATGGTCAGGCCTTTTTTCATCTCGGCAACTTCACCAGGTGCAAATGCGGTTGGTTCTTGTGAGCGCCAGCCAAAAGCGGTTACTGTGCCGCCGTCTTGGTCAAATATATTGCCACTCAATATGTAGATATCACCGTCTTTCACTTGCGTATCTGGCGCTGCACTGCGCTCAATTAAATTACGCTCAACGCTGGTTAAACTAGTCCACCACCCGCTCGTTGCCAGCTGGTCTTTGTCGCGGATAGAGGAGATGAGCAAACCGAAGGTCGGTATCGTCCATAACAAAACCAATATAAGCGCCGATATATTCACAACCCAACTAAGGGCGGAGTTTTTTCCTGCAATTCCATCCATATCAAGCCTCTTTTCTTGCGTTACGTACATTCCAAACCATCACTGGCAATACCAAAACCATAATCACCAAAGCTATGGTGGCCGATTTGCCAAAATCAGCGCCTCTAAAGCCCCAATCGAACATATAGTTGGCCAGCACTTGGCTGCCCCATTGGCCATTGGTCATGGCCAATACAATGTCGAAAACTTTCAGCACAAGGATTGTAATGGTGGTCCAAACCACGGCAATGGTGCCGTAAATTTGGGGCATTTTAATTTTAAAAAATATCTGTAAAGGGTTGGCGCCGTCTAATACCGCCGCCTCTAAAGTCTCTTCGGGTATGCCGCGCAAAGCAGCCGATAGGATCACCATGGCAAAACCAGTTTGAATCCAAATTAAGATGATCATCAGAAAAACCGAATTCCAGAACGGAATGGTAATCCAAGCCTGTGGCTCGCCACCAAAATACACCACCAAGGCGTTCAGTAAGCCAATTTGCTCAGAGCCTTCACCGCGATAATCATAAATAAATTTCCAAATGATGGATGCACCAATGAATGAGATGGCCATCGGCATAAAGATTAGGCTTTTGGCAATGTTGCCCCATCTAATGCGGTCAGTCAGCGCTGCGGCCAATAAGCCAAAGACAGTAGATAAAGCTGGCACAATCACCAACCAAAGCATGTTGTTGCGTAGGCTTTCTAAAAATTTACCGTCATTAAATAACCATATATAATTATCCAAACCGACAAAATTTTCACTGCTCGCGTCATAGACCGACAGGATGATGCTGTTAAACACCGGGTAAACCAAATAAAACCCCAAAATAATCAGTGCAGGGCCCAAAAATAACCAAGGCCGAATGGCGGTAGATTTGCGTATATTGTTAGCTGCATTGTCGCCAATTGCAGGGTATATGCGGTCTAAAATAACATTGCTGCCCCAAAAATATGCGATACAGCCCGCAACCCCAATGGCCATTGTGCCCAATGCCAATAGTATCTGTTCCATTTAAACGTCCCTCAACATCCAAGAAAATATATAGAGAAGAGGAGCATAAGCCAAACCTATGCTCCCCTTGGTTTTTATCTATTTCAAAGTGTCCCACACTTTTTGGATTTGATCGCCAACTTCTTGGGCAGATTTGCCACCAGAATAGTCAACCATGCCAGTCCAGAATGCACCCGCGCCAATCGCGCCAGGCATTAGGTCAGAACCATCAAAGCGGAATGTGGTTGCACCCAGTAGAATTTTACCCATGCCTTTAAGCGTATCATCAGCATAAGCATCAACATTCACACCTTTATGCGGTGTTAAGAAACCTTTTTGCGCCATCCAAATTTCATGGGCAATCGGGGTTCTTAGGAAGTCAACAAACGCATGTGCACCCTTAGATTCTTTGGTGATGGCAAATAATGTGCCGCCGCCCAATACAGGCTTGCCCAAATCTTTACTTGCATAAGATGGGAAGTAGAAGAAGTTGGCATCAGAGCCAATTTCTGTACCTTCTGGGAAGAAAGCCGGAATGAATGAAGCCTGACGATGCATATAGCATTTTGGTGGTGAGGCAAACAAACCTTTGGGGCTGTCTCTAAAGTCGGTGGTTGCCACAGCGGCAACGCCGCCATCTACCCACGCTTCATTGCGCGCAAACGAGCCATATTCTTCAATCGCTTCAAGCACTTTAGGGTCATTAAATTTAAGTTCATTCAGAACCCAAGCGTCATAATCTTCAGGTGTTTGGGTGCGCAGCATTAAATCTTCAACCCAGTCGGTTGCCACCCAACCTGTCGCGCCGCCTGAACCTAGACCGATACACCAAGGTGTGCCGCCATCAGCAACAATTTGGTCGCTCAAGGCTTTTAAATCTTCCATAGATGTCGGAATTTCATAGCCAGCATCTTCAAAGTTTTCAGGTGAATACCAAACCAATGATTTCACGTCGATTTTATAGAAGAAACCAAACAGATCGTCTTTGCCGTCTTTGCCTTTATAAGTGCCCAGATCAACCCAAGATTGACCGGCTGCATAATTTTCACGCACCCAATCGGCTGTGCCGGCAGATAATGGTGTCAATTTACCTTTTGCGGCAAGGCCAGCAGCCAAACCCGGTTGTGGGAAAATCGCTACATTTGGTGGGGCATTGGCTTCGGTATCAATTACAATCTGTGTTTCAAAACTGTCTGAGCCAGAATATTTAACATCTGCGCCAGTGGCTTCTTCAAAATAAGCGATAACGCTTTCGACCAATTCTTTATCAGGGCCAAGCCATGGGCCAAACACAGTGATGGTTTCGCCTTTCAGGTCTGTGGCTTTTAAAGCTTCATAGCTTTCCCAATGAAAACGCGCGTCTTCACCCGGTGTAAATTTCAAGTGGCCATCAGCCAATGCGGTGCTAGCGGTTAACGCCAGCGCGGCCACGCCCATAATTAGTGGTAATTTCATCTAAACATCCTCCCAGATATTTGTTAAATCAGTGCCAAATATTTTGACATACAGAATCCAAACATTCATTCAAGCGCTTTTGGTTATCTTTCAAAGCGCTTTGAATTTCTTAAGCCTGACTCCATTTGCCCAAAATGTCAAGTGGCATTTTCAGCCTTTGACTAAGTGACTATGTTTGCTTATATTATCTTTTTAACAACCTGTATAAGCGCTTTGATTTGGCGAAAAGTCCCACCTATGAATTTAAAAAAACTATCGGAAATGTTAAATCTATCTCAAACCACGGTAAGCCGTGCGCTGAACGGCTTTCCTGAGGTCAAAGAGAAAACCCGCATCAGGGTTTTAGAAGCCGCCGAAAAATACAATTACCGCCCCAGCACTCTGGCCAAAAGCCTCGCCACAGGCCGTGCTATGGCCATTGGTCATGTCTTACCAATTTCCAAACAAGAAATGGTTAACCCAATTTTTACCGATTTTATTTCTGGCGCTGGTGAAGTTTATGCCAAGCAAGGCTATCACATGGCACTCACCGCCGTTACTGATGATAATGAAGAAGCCGCCTATCGCGAAATGGCCTCAAAACGCTCGGTCGATGGGGTGATTGTCCATGGCCCACGTGTGCCAGATAGCCGGATTGAATTGCTGCAAGACATCGGACTGCCATTCATCGTGCATGGCCGCGCTCAAGATACAAAGACCGATTATTCATGGTTTGATATTAATAACCGAAGCGCTTTTAAAAAAGCCGCGGAATTCTTAATTGATTTCGGCCACCAGCGGATTGCCCTGCTCAACGGCCCCGAACATATGGATTTTGCCGAGCGTCGCCATGATGGTTATGTCGATGCCTTAACCAAAGCGGGAATTAAGGTCAATCCAGATTTTATCCGCAATGATGATATGACTGAGCCTTACGGCTACACCTCGACCATGCAGTTGATGAATACGCCGCGGCCGCCCACCGCCTTTTTGGTTTCATCCATCATTCCAGCTTTGGGCGCGCGCCGCGCTTTGCTCGATTTGGGTTTGCAACCCGGCAAAGATGTATCCATCATCACCCATGATGATATGTTGTCATTTTTAAAAATGGGCGGCGATGTGCCATTATTCACTGCCACCCGCTCTTCGGTGCGCGACGCCGGCAAGCGTTGCGCCACCATGTTGCTCAATCAAATTAACGACCCCAAACACAAAATCCAACATGAATTGTGGGAAGCCGAATTGATCATCGGCGCTTCAACCGGCCCGGTAAAATCATGACAAAAGCGCAATAAGCCCGTCATTATTTATACGACACAATTCATATTGAGTTTTTAAGCGGATCACTTGCGGCAGTAATTTGCCGGCCGAAAAGCCCATTGCAGGGCAGGGTCTGTTCAAAGCATCTGGCAATTTAACTGCCGATAATGTCTGACAGCCGCTGAGCGTCAACATCATTAATGACGCACTCATTATTGTCAAATATTTCATAAGCCAGCTTACCTTTCTGCTCAATCATGTCTCTTATTTTGTCTGTATGTTTGATGATAATCTCAGCCCGCGTATTCTGAAGTTTCGCCGCTAATTTATACGGCGCGCGGCCATGGCTTATGCCCAGATAATAAGTAAAAACACTAAGCCCCAGCGCAAGCAATACCCATTTCGGTAACAAAGCAAAAATATTAAATGCCATACTCATCAACCTTTTTATTGCGCTCATATATAATGAAAGCAAACAGGCCAATCACCAGTAAAAAAGCCACCAATGGCTACGAGACAGCGGCACTTATGCCGCCAATCTTATCGGCCAAATCACCACCTCTTTGGCTAATGTCTGTCACTTTATCAATCACCTCACCAATGGTTTCGGCTTGGCTAACAATCACCCCAATTGAGCCCGCGCCCGCCGCCCAATTGCTCTTACTGCCCAGCTTGCTTTTGGGCAGGCGGTAACCCAACAAATCATCGGCAGAATAGCTGCTGACTTTGACCCTATCGCCTTGGTTGCCACCCAATACTTTAATGCGGCCATCACTCTGCCCAATGTAAAAAGCCACATGGCCTTGCCAGCTAGATGTGCCGCGCTTAAACACCACAATGCAACCGGGTACAGGCTTGGTAATCTTCCGCCCCCATTTTAAATAAGACCGGGCATTTAACGCCCGCGTGCTGGTCAGCCCCGCTTTTTCCAAGCAAGAACCCACAAACGCCGCACACCACGCCGTTTCATCATTTTTTATCCCCGCATGCCCGACGTCGGCAAAATATTGCACAATGTCGGCATTGTGTTTCTTGCCCTTTACCTCTTCAACACCCTGTTCGTTTTGGGCAATCTCAAACCATTTAAACATTTTGTTTCTTTCATAAAAAAACCCCACACAAGTGCAGGGCTTTGTTTTATTATTGTGGTAAAACCCGCGTAGCTCACTCGCTCCAAGCAAGCTTTGCATCGGCATTTTGCGACCGCGCATAGAGGCTTTCGCTGGCCTTGATATTGGGTGTGTGGTCAACCAATGGTCGCAAATTTACCCCATGTTCGCTAGTTGGTGCAACACTGCCAATATAATATTGCAGCGTGTAACTCGGGTTGTGATTTTGCAAAATAATCGACCCTGTCGCTGCACTCACTTCTTGCCACCCGCCTAGTTTTGTAATCTCTTGCTCACCTGTCGCCATCATCATCTCCATTCATAAAAGCCATATAAATAATCTTCATCATTATGCTGCGGGCTTAAATGGCGGGGGTTACTTTTTAAGAATGCATGAAGTGACAGAAAGTTTTTAAAGCGTGACGAAAGAGTTACGTCTTAAATATGGTTAATAAATTATAAAAAATATGATAATCTTGCATTAGGCGGGAGCCTGTTCCTGTCTCAAACACTGGAGAGAGTTATGAAATTAAAACTTTTATTGGCTTTTATTATTGTTTCTTCAATCGCAAGTATTTCAACCTTTACCATTTCAAATGCAGCGGAATTGGATAAATCAGAAAAAATATGCAGCCTATTAAACGATACAATCATTTTAACCCAGCCGTGTATGGTCAATAAAGCCGAACATATCATTAGTTTTGAAATTGCGCTTGAGATTGAGCGCGCAGCTATGATGTGCGGTTCTGTAAAACGCATTGCCAAAAGCAACGGTTGGGCCTTGCCAAGCGATTGGAAAATACAAGTCAAATCCGCCAAAACTGGTGCTCAACCCATGGCCGAATGCACATATAATAAGTAGAGTTGACCATACAAAGCAATAAAGCCACAACCTTGAGTTTAAGCCCTTGGTTTGATAGCCTTATTGAGAATTTTTTAGATCGCAAGAACCTTTAACCTAACCGTTTAAATGGTGTGGTGGGGCGAGCTTGATTAAAAATTCGACATTGGTACAAATATTTCTCAATCAATTTTACCGGCAACGGGTCGATAAGTTGGGGCAATTTGTCTCGCCTAATTTTTCTTATTCAAGCCCCGCTGTAAGCTCAATTGGTTTTTGTGGCTTTATAGATCATTGCAATTCAATGTTTGAGAGCGTGACGGTATATGTAAATGAAATCAAGTCGCACAATGACCAGCATTTTTTCATCGATTATTCGATCAATATAACCCATAAAGCTTTTAAAGGCGGCGGTATATCCATACCGGGTTGCGCCAAATTTTTAATGGTTGACGATTTAATCGAAAATATCACCGTGTTTTACGATCCACGATTGATAAAAACCAAAACAAAACTACAAAAAGCAACATATTATCTATAAACATTTGCAACCAAATAGGTTTCACCCTAAAGAATGGTATATTAAACTCAATTACTGTTAAAACATGGTTGCAACCCCGTAAAAATACTGCATAATTGCTCACAGTATGATTAATTATTCACCCACCTACATTTCTTAACTTAATTATAGCTATATTGCCGCAATGCGGGCTAAGCTTAAAATCGACTATAATATTAGAAAGCCAAATAAGCATGTCAGCAAACAGACAATCCCCCATCGATGCACAAGTCTTACGTGCCGAAATTCTGCGTCATCTTAAATATTCACTTGGTAAAGATGAAAGCCACGCGTCTGATTATGATTGGCGCATGTCGCTGTCATTGGCTATGCGCGATTTAATTGTCGACCCATGGTTTGCCAGCACCCGCAAAACTTACGAAAATAAAGGCAAGCGGGTTTATTATCTATCTATGGAATTCCTAATCGGCCGCCTGATCGAAGATGTCGCCATCAATCTAGGCCTTGATGAAATTGCCGATGAAGTGATGACCAGCCTTGGCCAGAGTTATCAAAAAGTGGTGGCCGATGAGCCAGATGCTGCGCTTGGCAATGGTGGTCTTGGCCGTTTGGCCGCGTGTTTCTTGGACAGTCTGTCAACTTTGGGCATTCCCGCCTATGGCTATGGCATTCGTTACGAGCATGGCTTATTCAAGCAACATTTCGAAAATGGTGTGCAACAAGAAACCGCCGAAACATGGCTAACACAACGCCATGCTTGGGAGTTTGAACGCCCCGAAGTTGCTTATAACATCTGCTTTGGCGGCACGGTCGATCAGCAAGACGGCAAAACTGTGTGGAATGAAGCCGAAAGCGTCATTGCGTCTGCCTATGATACCCCCGTGGTCGGCTGGCAAGGTAAATGGGCCAATACATTGCGCCTCTGGGCCGCAAAACCCACAAAAATATTCGATTTGGATAGCTTTAACAAAGGAGATTACCTAGCTGCATCCGAGCCAGAAGCCCTAGCCCGCACGATTTCGCGGGTGCTTTATCCAGACGATACGACCGATGAAGGCAAAGAATTGCGGCTAAAACAAGAATATTTCTTCACCGCCGCATCCATTCAAGACCTAATCCGCCGCTTCCTGTCTGAAGGTAATGACTTACACAAATTGGCTGACCATGTCGCCATTCAATTAAATGATACCCATCCAGCAGTTGCCGGCCCCGAATTGGTGCGCATCTTGGCCGATTTGCACGGTTTTGATATGGATGAAGCCATCAGCGTGGCGCGCAATTGCTTGGCCTATACCAACCATACTTTGCTACCAGAAGCTCTGGAACGCTGGCCGCAAGACCTGTTTGCCCGCGTCTTACCTCGGCATTTAGAAATTATCAAATTGATCGAAGCTGATCATTTCAAACAAACAAAATCCTCGGTTAAAATCATCGAAGATGGTGATGTGAAAATGGGCGAATTGGCCTTCATTATGGGTCATAATGTCAATGGCGTCTCCGCCTTGCATAGCGAACTGGTCAAACAAACTATTTTTGCCGACCTACATGCAGCCTATCCAGGTCGCATTCTCAACCAAACCAATGGCATCACCCCACGCCGCTGGTTATATTCTTGCAACCCATCTTTGCGCGATCTGATTAATGAGACAATCGGCCGCGAATGGCCAGCCGATCTAGAGCAATTAGAGCAGCTCGTGCCATATGCCGACAATGCCGAGTTTATGCAAAAATTCCGCGCTTCTAAACTGCAAAATAAACAAAGGTTGGCCGCATGGCTCAAAGCCCGTGATGGTATTATCATTGACCCGAATATGATGTTTGACGTGCAAATCAAACGCTTGCACGAATATAAACGCCAGCTGATGAACATCCTCGAAACCGTGGCTTTGTGGAATGACATTAAAGCCAATCCCGATGCCGATTGGACACCAAGGCTTAAAATATTTGGCGGCAAAGCCGCTCCCGGTTATGTGGTTGCCAAACAGATTATTCACCTGATCAACGATGTGGCAAAGGTCATCAATGCCGACCCGGTTACCAATAAATATTTGCAGGTCATTTACCCTGAAAATTACAATGTATCGATGGCCGAGTTGCTCATTCCAGCGGCTGACCTGTCCGAACAAATCTCAACCGCAGGTAAAGAAGCATCCGGCACTGGCAATATGAAATTTGCTTTAAATGGCGCATTGACCATCGGCACATTAGATGGCGCAAATGTCGAAATTCGCGAACATGTCAAACCCGAAAATTTCTTCCTCTTTGGCCTCACCGCCGCCGAAGTTGTTGAAACCCGCCAAGACCCAGATTTTGCCAAAAATGCCATCAATGCCAGCCCGAAACTAACCCAAGTTTTGGCGCAAATTAACGATGGTCTGTTTTCGCCAGACGATAAAAACCGTTATGGCTCATTGGTTAACCGCATGTATGAGGATGATTATTTCCTCGTCACGTGCGATTTTGATAGCTATTACGCCAAACAACGCGAAGTTGATGTCGCCTATAAAGACACCGAAAAATGGAGTCAAATGGCTGCATTAAACGTTGCACGTATGGGCTGGTTCTCATCCGACCGCACAATCAAAGGCTATGCCAAAGACATTTGGGGTGTTTAACTTTTGCCCGTTAAGTATATTCCAAATATTAGCAATCTAAATATTTGGAATATTGAATCAAATGGTGCATAGTGAGAATATAGATAAAGGGGATCAAGATGTTGACAGATAAAGCTGATGTTCAAAATATCGTCGCAGGTGCGCATAGCAATCCCTTTTCTGTTCTGGGTTTGCACATTATAGATAGCAAATGTTTCATCCGGGCTTTCATTCCCAATGCCGATAAAGTCAATGTTATTGATGCCAAGATTGGCGACACCATCATCGCGCTGAAACCCTCAAAATATGCCGACGATTTTTTCGAGGCCGAAATACCAGACATCACCCAAAGCTTTGCCTATCGGTTCAACATTCAACAAGGCGAACATAGCTGGATTGCCGATGACCCTTACCGCTTTGGCCCGGTAATTGGCGAAATGGACGAACATCTACTCGGCGAAGGCACGCATCATCGCCTATGGCAGGTGCTTGGCGCACATACGCTAACTCATGAGGGTGTTTGGGGCACACATTTTGCCGTTTGGGCACCCAATGCCCGCCGCGTTTCAGTGGTCGGTGATTTTAATGGCTGGGATGGCCGCCGCCATAGCATGCGCGCCCCTGGCCAAACCGGCGTGTGGGAAATTTTCATCCCCCGCATTGGCGATGGCGAGCCTTATAAATATGAGCTGGTCGACCAGCAAGGCAAATTATTGCCGCAAAAAGCCGATCCCGTGGGTTTTGGCTCAGAACACGCACCCAAAACCGCCTCAGTCGTACGCACCCTAGAAGGCCATGAATGGCATGACCAAGAGTGGATGTCCAAACGCGAAGCTCTGCATAAAATAGACCAACCCATCTCGGTTTACGAAGTGAATTTAGGCTCGTGGAAACGGGTCACAGATGACAGTGGTCGCCGCCTGTCTTATCAAGAATATGCCACCCAATTGGTCGAATATGCCAAATATATGGGCTTCACTCATATTGAGCTGATGCCCGTGTCAGAATTCCCATTTGATGGCTCATGGGGTTATCAACCTGTCGGGCTTTTTGCTCCCACCATCCGCCACGGCACGCTCGAAGAATTCCGCGCCTTTGTTGACGCTTGTCACAATTCAGACATCGGCCTGATACTCGATTGGGTACCCGGTCATTTCCCCGAAGATGCGCATGGCTTGTCTAAATTCGATGGCTCGCACCTATACGAACATGCCGATCCAAAAGAAGGTTTCCACCCCGATTGGAAAACCTGCATCTATAATTTCGGCCGCGATCAAGTTAAAAATTATCTAGTCTCCAATGCCGTCTACTGGGTCAAAGAACACCATGTTGATGGCCTGCGGGTCGATGCCGTCGCTTCCATGCTATACCGCGATTATTCACGCGAAGATGGTGAATGGATACCCAACAAACATGGCGGCAACGAGAATCTCGAAGCCATCGATATGCTCAAGCAAATGAATGAAGCGGTGTATAGCGAAATGCCCGGCATCATGACCATTGCCGAAGAATCAACTGCATTTCCTGCCGTCTCCACCCCCACATCAGATGGCGGTCTTGGCTTCGGCTTTAAATGGAATATGGGCTGGATGAATGATACATTGCAATATATGTCAGAAGACCCGATTAACCGCAAATATCATCATCATAAAATGACCTTCGGCATCGCCTACGCCTTTACCGAAAATTTTGTTTTGCCATTAAGTCATGATGAAGTGGTGCATGGCAAAGGCTCTATGCTCAACAAAATGCCGGGTAATGATACCGATAAATTCGCCAATCTACGCGCTTATTACGGCTTTATGTGGGGTCATCCGGGTAAAAAACTTATTTTTATGGGCAGTGAATTTGCGCAAATGAAAGAATGGGATCACGACAACAGTCTCGATTGGCATCTGCTCGATCACGCACCGCATAAAGGCATGCAATCGCTCATCCGCGATCTCAACCAATTGTACAAATCCACTCCGGCTTTATATCAATTGGATTGCAAATCAAATGGCTTTGAATGGGTCGAAGAAAATAGCAATGATGAATCCATTCTCATCTGGTTGCGCTACGGTTATGAAGGCGAAGCGCCGATTTTGGTGGTGTCTAACTTCACCCCTGTTGAGCGCACTTACCGCCGGGTCGGCGTGCCACAAGCCGGCAAATGGATCGAGAAACTAAACACTGACAGCACATATTATGGCGGCCAGGGCCGTGGCAATATGGGCAGCGTACAAAGTGAGGCAATCGCTAGTTTTGGCCGGGCAGATTCAATCAGCCTGACCATCCCACCTTTGTCGACATTATATTTCGAATTAGAATTGAACTGACAGGCAATGAACAACTAACAATAGTAAAAAAAGTAAAAGTAGAGAGAATGATTTTTTGGGAGGATTATCAATGAAAAATAAAAAACCACAACGGCTAGCCGCACAAACCATGGCGTTTATTTTAGCCGGTGGCCGTGGCTCGCGCTTGGTCGAGCTTACCGATAACCGTGCCAAACCTGCAATGTATTTTGGCGGCAAAAGCCGCATTATCGATTTTGCATTGTCAAACGCGGTCAATTCTGGCATGCGCCGCATTGGCGTTGCCACGCAATATAAAGCCCATAGCCTCATTCGCCATTTGCAACGTGGCTGGAGCTTCTTCCGCGAAGAGCGCAATGAATCATTAGACATTCTGCCCGCATCTCAGCGGATGAATGATGAAATGTGGTATAAAGGCACAGCCGATGCCGTCACCCAAAATATTGACATTATCGAAGGCTATGACCCTAAATATATCATCATTTTGGCTGGCGATCATATTTACAAACAAGACTATTCAATCATGGTCGAGCAACATGTCAAAACCGGCGCGGATGTTACAGTCGGTTGTATTGAAGTCCCGCGCGAGGAAGCCAAGGGCTTTGGCGTTATGCATGTTGATGAGAAAGACATCATCTTAGATTTTGTCGAAAAACCGTCCGACCCACCGCCAATGCCCGGCCATCCCGAATTGGCACTTGCCAGCATGGGCATTTATGTTTTCAAAACCGATTTCCTCATCGAGCTGCTTAAAAAAGACGCAACCAATCCAGAATCAAGCCATGATTTTGGCCATGATTTGATTCCCGATTTGGTCAAAGCCGGCAAAGCCTACGCCCATCCATTCTCCCGCTCATGCATCATGAGTGAAAATGAGGCAGAACCTTATTGGCGCGATGTGGGTACGGTCGATGCCTTCTGGCAAGCCAACCTCGATCTAACCGATTTTAAACCCGCGCTCGATCTATATGATAGCGACTGGCCCATCTGGACATATTCAGAATTGGTTCCGCCGGCAAAATTCATCCATAACGAGGAAGGCCGCCGCGGCCAAGCCATATCCTCAATGGTCTCAGGCGGTTGCATTATATCTGGCTCAACATTATTGCGTTGTCTTTTATTCACCGGCGTGCGCACCCATTCATTCTCACGGCTCGAGGGCGTGGTGGCGTTGCCTTATGTAATTATTGGTCGAAATGCCCGCTTAACAAATGTGGTGATAGATCGTAATGTGGTCATTCCCGAAGGTTTAGTTGTGGGTGAAGATCCAGAATATGATGCCAAGCGTTTCCGCCGCACCGATAGTGGTATATGCTTGATCACACAAAAAATGATAGATAATTTAGAGCAGTAATGTTTGGAGTTGTAGATGAAAGTGCTTTACGTCGCATCTGAATGCGCACCTTTTATAAAAACCGGTGGTTTGGCCGACGTAATTGGCGCTGTGCCAAAAAATCTAAGTCAATTTGGCGTGGATACGCGGGTCATCATGCCCGCTTATCCCGCCTTGGCAAGCTTGTTGGCGCGCGGCAAAACCGTGTGGCAACAGGATGATTTGTTGGGCGGGCCAGCCAACTTGGTTTCGGTCAAAGCCAAAGGCATCAATCTATTATTGCTCAACGCCCCGCATCTATATGACCGACCGGGCAATATCTATCTCAACGACAAAGGCCAAGATTGGCCAGACAATCATTTGCGGTTTGGCGCCTTGTGCCAAGTGGCGGCCTATGTCGCCTCTTACGGCCTGCCGCGTGAGGTCAAAGACCCGCTCAATGATTGGCAACCAGATTTGGTGCATTGTCACGATTGGCAATCAGGCCTTGTGCCGGCCTATCTTAAAATGGCCGATGGCAATACCCCACCGTGCATTCTGACCATTCACAACATCGCCTTCCAAGGCTTGTTCGATCAAGATGTCATCGAAACCCTTGGTTTATCCCGTGATATGTTTGTTTCTGAAGGTTTTGAATATTGGGGCAAAGTTAGTTTCTTAAAAGCCGCCATTGCCTATAGCGATAAAATCACCACAGTCAGCCCGACCTATGCCCGCGAGCTTATGCTGCCCGAATTTGGCATGGGGCTCGAAGGCATGATGCAATCCCGCGCCACCGATTTAACCGGCATTCTCAACGGCATCGATACCGATGTGTGGGATCCGATTCATGACCGCGCGCTAACCGCTAGCTATTACACCCGCACCCTCAAACGCAAAGCCCGCAACCGCGCACAAGTCGAAGCCCGATTTGATCTTGATCCGGTCGAAAACCCCAACGCCCCTTTATTCTGCGTCATCAGCCGCCTAACCACCCAAAAAGGCTTGGATTTATTGGTCGAAGCTCTGCCAAATCTAGTCGCCCGTGGCGCGCGCTTGGCTCTGCTTGGCAGTGGCGATAAAGATATAGAAGCGGCTTTCATCGCCGCCGCCCACCAGTTTAAAGGCCGGGTCGGCACGATTATTGGTTATGATGAAGAGCTGTCGCACATTCTGCAAGGTGGTGCCGATGCCATCTTAGTGCCATCGCGCTTTGAGCCGTGCGGCCTCACGCAACTTTATGGCCTGCGCTATGGCACCATCCCCGTGGTCGCCCGCACCGGCGGTTTGGCCGATACAATCATTGATGCCAATGAAGCGGCTTTGGCCGACAATTGCGCCACCGGTTTCCAATTCGCGCCGATCACCACCACCTCGCTCGATCACGCAATCGACCGGGCTTGCCTGACATTCCGCCAACCCGAAGTGTGGGAAGCCATGATGCGCCGCGCGATGAATCACGATGTCAGTTGGGACAAATCTGCCAAAGCCTATCACGACCTATATGCCGGCTTGCTCGACTGAATATAGAATTGAAGAAAGAAAATAAGAAAATGAAATTAGAATTCCAATCTGGCAACCCCAAACGTCTCGGGGCGCATTTTGATGGCAATGGCACAAATTTTACAGTTTTTTCCGCCCATGCCACCCAGATTGACCTGTGCATTTTTAGCCCAGATGGTCAAACCGAAATTGCCCGCGAGGCACTGCCCGAACGCACCGGCCAACTATGGCATGGCTATGCCCAAGGCTTGCCAGCCGGCACATTATATGGCTACCGCGCCCATGGCGCTTACATACCCGATCAAGGCCACCGCTTTAACCCGCATAAATTATTGCAAGACCCTTATACAAGGCAAACTTTCGGCACATGGACAAACCATGACAGCCTCTTGGGTTATGATATTAATTCGCCACAGCAAGACCTGTCATATAATACGCAAGACAGCGCTGCCTATGTGCCAAAATCGGTAGTGTCCGACCCTGAATTGTTCAAATTAATGACCTGCCATCCCGGTAACGCGTGGGATGAAACGCTGATATATGAAGCCCATGTCCGCGGCCTCACACAGCTACGGCCAGATGCAAAAGACGGCATCCGAGGCACCTATGAAGCCCTTGCTAGCGATGATATGCTCGAATATTTACAAAAATTAGGCATCACCGCCGTCGAGCTATTGCCAACCCATAGTTTTATTGATGATGGTTTTTTGCTCGAACGTAAACTGACCAATTATTGGGGCTATAATAGCATCGGCTTTTTCGCCCCCGAACCGCGCTATTTTGGTGCCGAAGGCCTAATCGGTTTTCGCAATATGGTGGCAAAATTCCACGCTGCTGGCATCGAGGTCATTCTGGATGTGGTCTATAATCACACCGCCGAAGGCGACCAACGGGGGCCAACCTTAAGCTACCGTGGTCTAGACAATGCCTCCTATTACCGCCTCATCCAAGGCCAACCACGCTATTATATCAATGACACTGGTTGCGGAAATACCCTAAATGTATCAAACCCTTACGTACTGCGTATGGTGCTAGACAGTCTGCGTTTCTGGCATCAATATATGGGCATAGATGGTTTCAGGTTTGACCTCGCCACCACACTAGCGCGTGAAGATCATGGCTATGACCGCCGTGGCGGCTTTTTCGATGCCATCCGCCAAGACCCGGTGCTGAACAATGCAAAACTCATCGCCGAACCATGGGACATCGGGCCCGGTGGTTATCGCTTAGGTGATTTCCCGCACGAATTTGCCGAATGGAATGACACTTATCGCGACACCGTCAAACGCTTTTGGCGCGGCGATGCCCATAGCGCGCAAGAACTTGGCGCACGCCTGCTCGGCAGTGCCGACAAGTTTGATCGTTCCGGTCGCCGTGCGTGGTCATCAATTAATTTCATCACCGCCCATGATGGTTTTACTCTGGCCGATAATGTCGCCTATAACGAGCGCCACAATTGGGCCAATGGTGAAAATAATAATGATGGCCACAATAATAATCTCAGCGACAATTGCGGCATAGAGGGCGATACTGATGATGCTGATATTCTACAATTGCGCGCCCGCCGCCAACGCAATATGTTGGCAACTTTATTCCTAAGCCAAGGCACACCCATGCTGTTGGCTGGTGATGAAATTGGCAATAGCCAGGGCGGCAATAACAACGCCTATTGCCAAGATAACGAGATTGGTTGGATCAATTGGGACAAACAAGACGATAAATTATTAGAATTCACTCGTAATCTCACCGCGTTTCGTGCCGCCCATAAAGCCGTACGTCAATCCCGCTTTCTACATGGCGGCAAACGCCCTGCAGATGGCTTGCCGGATGTTGAATGGACAGATTTTAACGGCGCGCCGCTCAATTGGCGCGACCCAACATTATCTAGCTTGTGCCTAACTTTAAGATGCAGCGCCGAAGCCCCATCCTATGAGCCAGATGCTGATATGGTCTTCATCATTTACAACCGCGAAGCCACTGATGCCAAAATAA
>NVUS02000312.1 GCA_002402005.2 OCS116 cluster bacterium
GGCCATTGCCCAATAGAGACCTGCAAGTGTAATATCTATGCCAATTAAAATAGTTGTCAAAAATGCAACATCAGGCGTTAACAATCCAAACCCACTGTCAATATAATTGACAAATGTATTCATAAATTGGTCAATAACATTCAAATCATTCATTGTTTTACCTTTTTTGCAAGTGTCGCCATCAGATGTAATTTTAGAAAATCAACAGACATGTTCTGGCTCAGCATTTGTCGGAATGCTGAATTTGATTAAATTTTGAAATCGAGATGATTAGAATTGCCAAGCCATAAAGTGTGACTTGGCAATTTAACTAATGGGAATAGGCAGAGCCATCGCCCAAGAAGTTTTGGAATCGTGCTCTCGCCTGCTCTTTGGATTGCAATTTTGCTGCTTCATTTAAAGCTTCTGCTCGGGCTGATGCAGCCAACAAAGTTTGCAATTGCATATTCTGTTTTGCTGCCAATGCCTGAATTTGATTGCCAGCCTGCATCACTTGCAAATTACCTGTTGCGCTTTGGCTATCAGAAATCAAACCGTCCAAGATAGTTTGGTCGTTTCGAACCTGTTCAACCACATTGGCTTGAACGTGCATTGAATGCTGGAAGCCCTGCTTTGCCTGTTGCCATATGGCTTTGGCATCTTGGAATATTTGATTATTGCTAGTCGCAGAAGAATATTCGTCAGGATATAAGGCTTGGAATTTCTGATCGATTTCAGAAATCTTATAGGCAACACCATTGGCATTGCGAATGAGATTATCCAATTGATGCAATGATGATTGCAAATTTCCAGCAATAGAGCCAGGCAATTTAATCAAGTTCTTAGCTTGGTTGATGAGCATTTGAGCATCATTTTGAAGTTGACTAATTTGATTATTGATTTGCTGTAAAGTCTTGGCCGCATCAACAATATTCTGGCCGAAAGCTCCTGCATCAAATACAGGCAACGCAAAAGCATGAGCTTGATAAACTGGTTGTGATAGACTCAACGCGCCAATCATAGCGGCAAATAAAGGACGTTTGAATTTTAGGGGGATATTCATGTTCAATCTCCTATTGGTTATGAGGGTAAATGTCGATGAGCGAGTTTGCCCATTCGAGGTTTTTGTGGGTGAGAAAACTCGATACAAAATCGCCCCCACCTTCGGCGATAACTTGGTCTAACAATTGATGGTCTTGCTTTGAGGAAGAAGCCGTGAATGCAAGTGCAATTGGCCCAAGTGCTAAATCAAAAAGGCGATTTCCTTTGCTGCTTTGGAAATAATATTCGCGTTTGGCTGCGGCTTGCGAGATTATGGCGATCTGCCTTACATTCAATCCGAATGCCTCATAGATTTTATGTTGCTGTGGCTCCAATGCTCTCTCGTTAGGTAGGAATATGCGGCTTGGGCAGGATTCAATCAAAGCAGGTGCAATGCTGCTGTTAGCAATATCTGACAATGACTGAGTGGCAAATATTACTGACACATTGCGCTTACGCAGGGTTTTTAACCATTCCCGAATACGGCCTGAAAATTCGGGATCGTCGAGAAAAACCCAAGCTTCATCGAGAATTAGAAGTGTTGGTTTTCCATCAAACCTTTCTTCTAGACGATGAAACAAATAGGTCAGCACAGGAAGAACTGCACTTTTGGTGTGCATTAGTTCTTCCATTTCAAAACATTGAACTGAACCCAGATTCAATTTATCCAAATCGGCATCTAACAATCGCCCATGTGGCCCCGACAACGTGTAGGGCTGTAATGCTTGCCTCAATACGTTACTTTGAAGCAATGCAGACAAACCAGTGAGTGTACGTTCACCCATTGGGGCTTGTGATAAGCTAACCAATGCCGACCAAATACCTTCTTTATATTCGGGTGTAAGAACAATCTCTTCATGGGAAATTAAATCACAAATCCATTCATGCGCCCATACTCTTTGATTGGCATCATTGATGTTAGCAAGCGGTTGGAAAGCCGCTTCGCCCACATCATCCGTTCCACCTAAATCAAACCAAGTGCCACCCATTGCCAAAGTCGCTGTTCTGGCCGAACCGCCTTTGTCAAAAATATAGACTTGTGAATCTTCGTAGCGTCTAAACTGCATTGCAATGAGAGATAATAAAACAGATTTACCTGCACCAGTTGGGCCAACTACAATAGAATGACCAACGTCACCTTGATGCAAATTTAAACGAAATGGCGTTGCACCACCTGTTTCGGCCATAAGTAGTGATGGGGCATTAAAATGTTCGTTATATTTCTGTCCCGCCCAAACAGACGAAAGTGGTGTCATATGCGCGAGGTTTAAGCTCGAAATTATTGGCTGTCTGACATTTGCATAAGTATGGCCTGGCAAACTACCCAACCACGCATCTACGGCATTGACGGTTTCATTGATTGTCGTGAAGCCAGCACTATTGACTGTGCGCTCGACAATTCGAAGCTTTTCGTCAACGAGCGCAATATTAGTGTCCCAAACCGTAATTGTGGTGGTAAAATATCCATAAGAAACGAGATCTCCACCCAATTCTTGCATTGCGGCATCCGCATCGAAAACTTTGTTATCGGCATCCGTATCGACCAAGACCGATTGCTCATTGGTCATAACCTCTTTCAAAATCGACATAACACTTTTGCGTTTGGCAAACCATTGACGACGATATTTTCCCAATACTTTTATGGCTTCCACTTTATCCATCGAAATGAAGCGTGAAGACCAACGATAAGAAATTCCTAGATTATTAAGTGCATCCAAAATGCCTGCTGTGGTAGAGCCAGGAAATGATGTGATGGTTATAATCCGCATATGGGCATCACCCAACATTGGCGCAAGGCCACCAGTTAAAGCGCAATCGGCTAGAATGGCATCTAGGTAAAGCGGAATTTCTGGCGAAACAATAGGATGGCGTTTTGTGGAAATAGTGCCATGTAAATAGGTCAATGTTTCTGAATCATCCAACATTTCCAACTCTGGCAAAGTTCCCGCAAACAAATCAAAGGCACGGTCTGATTGATTGATGAACGCATTCAAATGATCGCGGGCATCAAAGCCTTTGTGATTGTCAGGTGTTTCAAGCAACAGATCTTGGGCTTTGTTTGTGTGGTCTTCGGGTGGTAAATAACAGAGCGTCAGATAAAATGTTGAATCATAATGGGTCAGTTCGGCTTCGAATGCGCCTTTCCGCTCCTGTTCCACAAGCCATGATGCCAAATCTGGAAACTCTGAAACTGGATATTCAGAAATCTCATGGCGATCAGCCTCAAAGAATATCGCCCAGCCAGAACCAAAACGTTTGAGTGCGTCATTTATTCTGGCACTCGTAGCAATCAATTCAGATTGAGTGGACGAATCTAAATCGGGGCCTCTATAACGTGCTGTCCGTTGGAATGAACCGTCTTTGTTTAAGACTATTCCTGGGGCAATTAACGCAGCCCAAGGCAAGTAATCGGCAAGACGGTTTGGGCGTTTTTGATATTCTCTAAGATTAAACATTTTATGTGTCCAAATATGATTTATGTCGGATATGACGCATTAAAGCGTCCATGAATTGCGGGTCTTTTTTGGCGGCCATAACCGCACCACCATGACCAATGAGCCAGATGGCAACTCCGACAAACCACAATTGAAGACCTAACCCGATGGCTGCGGCCAAAGTGCCAATGATGATCGCCACATTGCGAGGAACACCACCGAGCAAGATCGGCTCGGTGAGTGAACGGTGTAGAGGGATTACAAAACCTTCCATTATACCAATGCTCCACCAGCAAAGCTGAAAAAACTTAGGAAGAAGGAGGCGGCTGCAAAAGCAATCGTTAGGCCAAATACAATCTGGATGAGCCGCCGAAAGCCACCACTGGTTTCACCAAAAGCCAAAGTCAAACCAGTCAAGGTAATCACCATTACCGCAATAATTCGTGCCACGGGGCCTGTGATGGATTCAAGAATTGATTGCAAAGGTGCTTCCCACGGCAGGCCAGATCCAGCGGCTTGTGCGGTCACAATGCTCAAAGCCAAAGCCGCCATTACGGTTGAGGTTTGAATGCTTTTTCTTCGCATCAGTTGAGTTTTAATATTCATTATTTTTTCCTTGTTGGGTTGGGGGAAAGGTGAATTATTGGGGTGAATGAAGCGAATAATCACCATCATCATTGAGGCCAGTGACAAGCTTTATGCTGTCAATTTTTCGCTCATCACCACGGCCTTTGATGAAAATCACCATATCAATTGCATCAGCAATTAAACGTCTAGGGACTGTGACAACGGCTTCTTGAATCAATTGCTCAAGGCGATATAATGCGGCCTCTGCACTATTGGCATGGAGGGTTGCAACACCGCCTGGGTGTCCTGTATTCCAAGCTTTCAACATGTCTAAGGCTTCGGGGCCGCGCACTTCACCAACTATAATTCTGTCAGGCCGCAGCCGCATAGTTGACCTCACAAGGTCGGACATAACCGCAATGCCGGGTTTTGTGCGTAATGAAACTAA
>NVUS02000313.1 GCA_002402005.2 OCS116 cluster bacterium
ATTGCGCTTGGCCTTTAATATAAATGTGCCAATTTAAAACATAATGTTTCAGATTGGTACTTTTCTTGAAATGACACAGTCTTAAATTGATTTGTTTAAATATGGATTGGTGGCATTTTCTAATATATTTGCGGCGTTTTCATATGATTTTTTAGCTTGCCAAGCTGGTTTTCGGCCAATGAAGGCGCGTCTTTTTTGGCTGTTGTTCTGGCTGATATATTGGGCTAGAAACGGGTTTGAGCTATTTAATTTTTGGCTATTAAACCGTTTATATTCAGTGGGTTGCAGTGCGACAAGCTCACGGCTTGTTGAGGATTTTACCGGCTCATCTGTTGCGTGATTTTGAGCGTTTGTGGCTTGGGCATGCTGTGGCTTATCATGGGCATGACTGAAATTTGAATTTTGAATGTTGGTAATACGCATAACAAGCTCCTCGAAATATATATTCAAGACGTTGCAAGAGTGAGGCCAAATATTGGCACGGCTTATAGCCGACATAGGGCTAGGTGCTTGGTAAATAGTCGCATGAATATAGATGAAATTATTCGGATATTAACTTTTGCCTGTAACAGTCTGATAAAACAAATTATTTTAATTTAGTGGTTACGGGTTATGTCAGATATTAAAGTGGTAAAAGTAGACTTTGGCAAAGGTCAGCAGCCTTATCATCATGCCAAGCGCGATGAAGTTATAGTCAAAAAAAATAATCATTTGGATGTTGATGAGGTTTCGAAAATCACCGCGTCTATTGGCGACATTAGCTATTATTGGGACATTGTTTCGGGCGAGATTAGTTATAGTGATAACATCGCGCTGATGGGGCAACATATTGATATTGATAAGATTGCAACCGCTACTGGTTTTGCGGCTGCTATGGATGTTGAGAATGTGACCAATCGTGAGCAAACCGTCTGCCATTCTTTGGATAGAGATTTTGGTGATGGAGTTGATTATGAGCTTAGTTATCGAATGAGCCAAGCTGACAATATCCGCCATGGCTATTGGATTGAAGACAAAGGTAAGTGGTTTGCGGGCAAAGATGGTTTGCCCGAGAGCGCTTGCGGTGTGATGCGGATTGTTAACAAGCGCCAAGACATTGAGCAGCAACAGGCATTATATGGCACGCATGATGTCTTGACTGGGTTTGTGAACCGCATTCAATTGCGCGAAGTTTTAAAGCGCACCATTAATGGCATTGCCCACCACCAAAAAGAAGCGGCATTTTTGCTGATTGGCATTGATAATTTGGCGATGATTAATGAAGCCTATGGCATGGATGTGGCTGATGATGTGATTGGCTTGGTGGCCAAACGGATTGCCAAATTGATGCGCAAAACGGATGTGATTGGCCGTTATTCGGGCAATAAATTTGGGCTTATTTTGCACAATTGCCGTGAAGAACATATTCAGGTTGCCGCAGCGCGGTTGATTGAGGCGGTCGGGCAAGATGTAATTGAGACTGATGATGAAGCGGTGTCGGTGACTTTATCGGCCGGCGCGGTGTCTATCCCCAAACATTCGGACGAGGCGCAGGACATTATGCGGTTTGCGGAAGAGACTTTATATTTATGTAAAGACCGGCCGCTAGAGAGTTTTTCGGTTTACGAGCCATCGGCTGTGCGCGACAATTACCGCCGCAACAATATAGAGGTGGCCAGTGAAATTGTGGCGGCACTGAATGAAAGACGGGTGAAAATTGTTTATCAGCCTTTGGTGCATAGTGCGACGGGGCAGATTGAAAGCTATGAATGTTTGATCCGGATTATGGACCGGAAGGGTGAGATGATACCTAATGGTCAGCTGATACCTGTTGCTGAGCAGTTAAACCTGATGCGGTTGCTTGACCATCGGGTGCTGGAGATTGCGTTGCAGAAATTATTTGATGAGCCCAAGGTGAATTTGGCGATTAATATTGCGGCCAATACAATTGCGGACTCGAGCTGGTTGGATTGCTTGGTGGCCAATATTGGCAACAAACCCCATATCGGTAAGCGGTTGACCATTGAGATTACGGAAACCACATTATTGGGCGATTTGGCCTATACCAATGAGTTTGTGAATAAATTACATGCGTTGGGTTGTAAGGTGGCGATTGATGATTTTGGCGCGGGCTATACCAGTTTTCAGAATTTGAAAATGTTGGATGTGGATGTGGTGAAAATTGACGGCTCATTTGTGGCCAATATGCGCAATAGTGAAGATGATAAGTTTTTTGTCAAAACTATGAATGATTTGGCTAAGCATTTTAACATTAAAACTGTGGCCGAATGGGTTGAGCATGAAGAAGATGTGATTACCTTGCGCGAAATCGGCATTGATTATTTACAAGGTTTTTACTTTGGCAGTGGGCAGGATGAGTTGCGTGATGTGGATGTGCTGGGCGAGATGTATATGGGTGATGAAATCTTGTCTCATGTATCCAAATAACGTACCATTCAGCGAGCGCAACAGCGGCCGTTCGAAGCCGCTGCCGATGGACGCGCGGTCGGCTAGAGAGCGTAGCGAACGCACGGACCGAAGGGAATGCCTGTGTTGCAAGTGCTAACAGTGAGCTTAAGCAAACGTATAAATGAAGTACCCGAGTATTGGCAGGAGCGCTACCCAGTGTGGGCTGTGATAAGACAGTTGGCTGGTATTTGAGGCTTTGGAAGTTTGCATTTTTGCTTGGCACTGCACCCCGAGGGCACTTTGTCGCTTCGCTCGGGCGCGCTCGTTCGCTCCGCTCTCTAGCTTAAGCCACTCAGCCGCTGGTCGAGGGCAGATGCACCACCTCAATCAACTACATTACGCTTAGTGCGCTGGAGTTTGGGGAAACGCCGAATTCTGGTGGCTACGCCGCAGACTCAGAATTTGTTGTTTGGTGCTATACTGCCTATCGTGGGAAAAGAGTTCGAAGCCGCTAGGCTGAGACAAGCGCGACTGCGCGTCGCCGTTAGGCGTGGCAAGAGAGCGGAGTGAGCGCACGCAGTGTAGGCATCGGAGCGGAGCGAGAAAGCCGTGGCAAGAGAGCGGAGCGAACGCACGCTAGTGCCAATAGCCCACCGATAGGTGGGCGAAAAAAGAAGCGCAGCCCAACTAAAAACTAACGTTTAAATAAATCTTTCGCGGCTAGGATTGCGCCGCCGACCACTAGAATACAGCTGATAATGATGGTGGTGGTCAGTTCGCCGAAGCCGGCCATGGCTAGGAATACGGTGGCGAAAATTGGGGATAGGTAGGAGGCAGCACCGAGAGCGCGGATGTCGCCTTTTTTCATGCCAAAATCCCATAGGTAAAATGCCGCGCCGACCGGG
>NVUS02000314.1 GCA_002402005.2 OCS116 cluster bacterium
CGCGAAACTTTGCCCCATGTGCTTTCGTCTTCTGGGTCAATTGGGCCCGTGTTATGCTGCACTTGTTGTGGGGCAGCTTGCACACCGGCTTCTTCGCTATTTGTATCACTTTCATGCACGGTTTCGGCATCTGACATGTCATATTCTTCAACATCAGTTGGGGCTTGTGACAGCTCAACATGTGACAATTGAGCGGTTACGGCTTCGCGCAGGCGATCCAGCATAATTTCAAACAGGCTAAACGCTTCGGTTTTATATTCGTTGAGCGGATCGCGCTGGCCGTAGCCGCGCAAGCCAACGCCTTGGCGTAGATGATCGAGCGTTAACAAATGTTCGCGCCAGAGGCCATCTAGAGTTTGTAGCAAAACACTGCGCTCAACTTGACGCATAATGTCTGGTGAAATGCGGGTCACGTGCGGCCATATCTTCATCTGAGGCTTTGACGATGCGTTCAGTAATTTCTTCATCGGCAATGCCTTCTTCGGCAGCCCAGTCTTTTAACGGCAAGCTGATGTTGAAGGTGGCGGTGATTTTATTGCTCAGACCCTCGATGTCCCATTGTTCTGCGTAGGCATTTTCTGGAATATGTTGTTTGACAAAATCATCAATCACATCATGGCGCATATCCAGAATGGTTTCGTTAATGGCTTCATCTTCCATCAATTCCAAACGCTGTTCGAAAATCACTTTACGTTGATCATTCATCACATCGTCAAATTTGAGTAGGTTTTTACGAATGTCAAAATTGTGGGCTTCAACTTTTTTCTGGGCGTTTTCGAGGGCTTTGTTAATCCACGGATGGACGATGGCTTCGCCTTCGTCTAGGCCCAAACGTTTGAGCATATTGTCCATACGGTCGGCCATGAAAATGCGCATTAAATCATCTTCTAGTGACACAAAAAACTTACTGTGACCCGGATCGCCCTGACGGCCAGAACGGCCGCGCAATTGGTTGTCGATGCGGCGGCTTTCGTGGCGTTCGGCAGACAGCACAAATAGGCCGCCTTTGTCGATAACTTCGATTTTTTCGGCTTTAATTTCGGCGGTGAGTTTTTCGATTGCCGCGTCGCGTTTTTCGCCGGGTTCGATATCACCTAATTCTTGGTCGATGCGCATGGTTAAATTGCCGCCAAGTTGAATGTCAGTACCACGACCAGCCATATTGGTGGCGATGGTGATGGCATTTAAGCGGCCGGCATTGGCCACAATCAGCGCTTCTTGCTGATGATGGCGGGCGTTGAGCACATTATGTTTGACTTTGGCTTCGGTCAGCATTTCTGAAATGATTTCAGAAGCTTGAATCGAGCCTGTGCCAACCAAAACCGGTTGGCCGGTCTTTAAACATTCTTGAACTTGCAAAACAATGGCGGTATTTTTTTCGGCTCTTGTGCGGTAAACTTGGTCATCATCGTCAATACGTTTGACATCGACATTGGTCGGCACATCGACCACATCCAATTTATAAATGTCGCTAAATTCTTCGGCTTCGGTTAAGGCCGTGCCGGTCATTCCAGATAGCTTGCTATACAGCCGGAAATAATTTTGGAAGGTGACCGAAGCCAGAGTCTGGCTTTCGGGTTGAATGGTCACTTGCTCTTTGGCTTCAATGGCTTGATGTAAGCCTTCGCCATAGCGGCGGCCATCCATAACCCGGCCAGTGAATTCATCGATGATTTGCACTTCATCATCACGCACAATATATTCTTTGTCTTTTTCGAACAATTTATGGGCGCGTAGCGCTTGCATCACATGATGAATCAACGAAATGTTGACGCTGTCATAAAATGTAGTTTCGCCATCCATCAAGTTTTGCTCGATGAGGATTTGTTCAATATGCTCGTTGCCTTGCTCGGTGAGGTTGACTGATTTGGCTTTTTCGTCAACTTCGAAATCTTCTTCAATCAGCAACGGCATTAATTTATCGATGGTGACGTAAAGATCGGATTTATCATCCAATGGACCGGAGATAATTAACGGGGTTCTGGCTTCATCGATGAGGATTGAATCAACTTCATCGACGATGGCGAAGTGATGGCCGCGTTGAGCCATGGCGTCCATATGATATTTCATATTGTCGCGCAGGTAATCGAAACCCAGTTCGTTATTGGTGGCATAAACAATGTCGCGGTTGTAAACGTCTTTACGCTCATTGTCATCCATACCGCCAACAATAGCACCAACGCTCAGGCCTAAAAATTCGTAAATTTCGCCCATCCACTCGCTGTCACGTTTGGCCAGATAATCGTTAACCGTAACCACATGCACGCCTTTGTCATCAAGGGCATTTAGGTAGGCGGCTAGGGTGGCGACTAGGGTTTTGCCTTCGCCGGTGCGCATTTCGGTAATTTTACCGTGATGCAAAATCATGCCGCCCATAAGTTGTACATCAAAATGGCGTAAGCCCAATGTGCGGATGGAAGCTTCACGCACCATGGCAAACGCTTGGGGCAATAGGTCATCTAATTTTGCGCCGGCGGCGACTTTGGCTTTGAGCTCTATTGTGGTGGTTTTAAATTGCTCGTCAGAATAGGCTTTAATCTCATCTTCCAGCGCATTGACCTGCGTGACAAGTGGCTGTAGAGCTTTGATTTTGCGATCATTCGCATTGCCAAAAATTTTCGTTATTACTGAACCAAGCATTATATTAAACCTTTAAACATCGTATCAGCCGCTTTATCAAACACAGCCTAAAGCACAAGTAAGCATCTCTCATTTACTTGTCAATGATATGTAGCAATTTTGAGTGTATTTTATGACGATTATTTCTAAAATTAATGTGATCGGCTAGTGATTTAGGATAAAGTCGGATTCATGGTTAATTTTAAAAGGTGATTTATCAAGGATTTTAACGTATGAAATTCACCATTTTCTTGCCATAATAATAATTATTCTATCTAATGGTGTTGGGTAGGATTTACAGAATAGAGTATGAGTATTATGGGTCTGAGATTATTAAAGCCGTTGTATTTTAAAAATCGTTGGTCATTTATGGCTGCGGCTTTGCTGTGCGTTGGCATGGCGTTTGGCACCGCAAAGGCGGCCGATGAGCTGGTGATACCGCTTGACCCAAGTGAGAAATTGGTGGCCATTGTTAACGGCATTAGCATTCGGCAATATGAGTATGACATTGCCAAACAATCGCTGCAAGAAGAGCTGACCAACCTATCCAAAGCCCAACAGCAGCAACGTATTTTACAGTTTTTGATTGATTTGAAATTAATGAGCGAAGCCGCGCGTCAAGATGGTTTTGATGAGATGATTGAATATCAGCAAAAAATTGCTTTTCTATCAGAGCAAACGCTGAACAATCTTTATTTTGTAAAAAAAGTTTTAGAGAAAATTGACGACAAAGCATTGCAGGCATTTTACGATCAAGAAATGAAAAAAATTGTACCCTCGAGTGAAACCCGCGCGCGGCATATTTTGTTTGATGATGAAGATAGCGGCAAAAAAATATTAAGTTTGCTAAATGATGGTGCTGATTTTGCCGAAATGGCCGAGCAGCATTCGACCGGCCCGACCAAAACCCAAGGTGGTGATTTGGGTTATTTTTCTGACGGCGAAATGGTGACCGAATTTTCGGCGGCAATTGCCGGTTTGAAAATTGGTGAATATACCAAAAGCTTGGTCAAAACCAAATTTGGCTATCACATTATAATGCTGGTTGATGTGCGTGAAAAGCCATTGCCAACCTTTGAAAAAATTAAAAACAGCCTTTATGGCATTTTGGTGCAAAATAAAGTTGATGAATTGAGCAGTGAATTGCGCAAATCGGCGCAGATTGAATTGTTTATTGAGCAAGAAGCTTTGGATGTGCAAAAAACCAGTGCGAATTCTGCCGAAAATAAAACGGCTGTGGTGCCGGTGAGTGATTCTACCGCTAGCAATTGATTTTATAGGATTGATATGAAAACTTCACCGCTTGTGCCAGCTCATTTTCCGGATATGCCGAAGGTAAAAGGCCTTGAGATTAAAACCTATGAAGCGCGGGTGGTTTATAAAAACCGTGATGATTTGCTGCTGGTGCGGTTTGACCAAGGCACGCAGGTTGCTGGTGTTTTTACCAAATCTAGAACCCGTTCTGCCTCGGTGGATTGGTGCAAAAAGCATTTGGCCAGTGGTTTAGACGGCCGCTTGTTAATGGTCAATTCGGGCAATAGCAATGCGTTTACCGGGGCGGCGGGCGAGCGTAGTGTGACGGATATATTGGCGCATTTGGCGGCCAAATTTAACATTAAAGCGGATGAGATTTACACCAGTTCGACAGGGGTGATTGGGCAATTATTGTCGGGTCAAGACCTGCTTAATGTGGTGGACGCTGATGCGGTATCTAAGGTTGACAATGCGTATGTTGCAGCAGCCAATGCGATTAAAACTACTGATACATTTGCGAAATATGCCACCAAAAGTGTGAGCATTGATGGTGCGGCGGTGACCATTAACATTATCGCCAAAGGTAGCGGCATGATTGCGCCGGATATGGCGACTATGTTGAGCTATGCTTTTACCGATGCGAACATTAGCCAGAACGCGTTACAAAAAATATTGAGTGTGGCGGTGGGTAAGAGTTTTAACAGCATTACGGTGGATAGTGATACATCGACTAGTGATACGGTTTTGTTATTTGCCACCGGTGGCTCTGATGCACTGCATATTGATGATGCGGATGATACACGGTTAGCTGAATTTGTAGCAGCGATTGATGCATTATGTTTGGAAATGGCGCAACAGATTGTCAAAGATGGTGAAGGCGCCAGCAAATTCATTACAGTGAAAATAGACGGTGCTGAAGATGACCGTGCGGCCAAAGTGATTGGTCTATCAATTGCCAATTCGCCCTTGGTGAAAACTGCGATTGCCGGTGAGGATGCCAATTGGGGCAGAATCATCATGGCGATTGGCAAATCTGGTGAAATGGCGGATCGTGACCTGATTGAAATTGCCATTGGTGGGGTGAAGATAACTCAGAATGGCCAAGTTGTTGATGGGTATGATGAGACGCCGGTGACCCAACATATGCAAGGTCAATATGTGGATATTGAGGTTGGTCTTGGCTTGGGCGATGGTGCGGCGACAATCTATACCTGTGATTTGACCCATGGTTATATAGAGATTAACGCTGATTACAGGTCTTAATATGACAGAAATTAAACTGGTAGTGGCCTGTGCTTTGATTGACATTGATGGGCGGGTTTTGTTGCAGCAACGGCCTGAGGGCAAGGAACATGCCGGCTTGTGGGAGTTTCCCGGTGGTAAAGTTGAAGCTGGTGAAACCACAGATCAGGCGCTGATACGCGAGTTAAAAGAAGAATTGAACATTGATACAGCGGCCAATTGTTTGGCGCCGCTTAGTTTTTCGACTTATGATTATGATGGTGGGCATTTGTTGATGCCGCTATTCATCTGTCGGCGTTGGAAAGGCATTATGCAACCGATGGAAGGCCAGAGAACCAAATGGGTTAAGGCAAAAAATCTAAAAGATTATAAAATGCCGCCGGCTGACATTCCGTTTATTCCACCATTGATTGAAATCTTGCCTTAAATTATAGAAAATCAGCTAGATTATGCTCAGCACTGCCGGGTTTTAGGGGTTTTTGTTGGCTTTCATGCGGTGCCCAGCCGATGATGTTGATAATGTCGAATTGGGCGGTGACGCGGCCATCGGTATGGCTGAATTTCTGTTGATAAATTTCTGCAGCGCGGGCAATGATGGCGCGGGTTAATTTAGGTGTATCTTGCGGTTGATGCAGGCAATTTGTGGCGCCCATTGAGCGCAAATCCTTAATCACATCAAATATATGATCGTAACGCACGGTGAGGCTATCCATATCGACCACCGGTAGGGCAAAGCCGGCGCGTTGCAATAGGCTGCCCATTTGTTGCACATCTATAAATGGTAATACGCGCGGTGTTGCGCCGCCACTTAGCTCGGTTTCGGCAATCAGTAGGCTTTCGCGCAATTCGTTTAAACTTGCGCCGCCAATGAGGTTGGCGGCAAATAAGCCATCTGGCTTAAGGACGCGTTTGATTTGCGCCAGCAAGCCGGGCAAATCATTGATGAATTGCAGGCTAAGTGACGAGGTGATGAGGTTGACCGACTGGGCTTTGAGCGGCAATATTTCGTCATCGGCCACAATGTCGGCGGCGCGGCCAGTGCTTTCGATGTTGTGGCAATTTTTAGCCACTTTATGGGCGCGTAATAATTTTACAAAGCTGCCATTATAGCCGCCAATATGGACGGCGGTTTCGAACTCGCGGGTGATGATGCTTAAGCGATCGAGCAGATCTAGCTCGGCATTTTGCAGCAAAAACTGATTGTCTTTTAGCGCCGTAGGGCTGGATACGCGGGCTTGGGCGCGGCGTTTGGCTAATAATTTGTGATTGATAATTTGCATTTTTAACCTGACGCTCATAGAGTTAATCTTATTTAATCGTATTTTGGGCGTTTGACTATCCTTAATCACATTATAAATTTTTTAAACCCACCAAAATGCATGGCGTGTCATACGCATATTAGTGATCAGGTTGGTCTGTGTATGGCTTGCTGGGCGGATATGCAATTTATCCAAGCGCCGATATGTGATGTAACTGGTACGCCTTTGCCGCATGATAGTGGTGAAAATATATTGAGCTTAGAAGCGCTGAGTGACCCGCCACGTTATGACAAAGCCCGGGTGGCGCTTAAATTTAATGCGCATGCTAGGCGGTTGATTCATAAGCTGAAATATCATGACCAACAGCATATAGCGCCGTTAATGGCGAAAATGATGTTGCATGCGGCGCGGGACTTATTTGTTGATGGCGATGCGGCGATTGTTTGCCCAGTGCCATTACACCATTGGCGCTATTTTCGGCGGCGGTTTAACCAAGCTGATTTGTTGGCGCGGCAGGTGGCGCAGCAAAGCCAAGCGGCCTATATGCCCAAATTGATTAAGCGGATAAGATCGACCAAAACTCAAGTGGGATTGACCCGTGAGGAGCGGCAAAAAAATGTGAAGGGTGCATTTGTGTTGAATGCAAAATGGGTGGAGCAAGCGCGCGGCAAAACTATTTTTATTGTTGATGATGTGATCACCACCGGGGCGACGGTCGATGAAATTGCCAGCTGTTTAAAGGCTGAAGGGCTTGCACCTGTCTATATATTAGCATTTGCTAAAATAATTCACCAAAAAGTGATTTAAATCTACTAGCAATCGTTTATAAAAGGTCTATATAGGTTATCCCGATTGTTTTATAAGGATTAAAAACATGGCTAAAGTTGAAATTTACACCACCCCAACCTGCCCATTTTGCGTGCGCGCCAAAGCGTTGCTAAAATCTAAAAATGTTGATTTCACTGAAATTGATGTATTGTCAGATTTTAAAGTGAAAACCGCGATGATTAAACGCACGCAGGGTGCGCGTAGTGTGCCACAAATATTTATTGATAATGAGCATATTGGTGGTTGTGATGACCTTTATGCACTTGAAGCGAAAAAAGCACTTGATGTGCTGTTAAACTAGGAGCGCCTATGGCTCGGAAACTTAAAGTGGCCTGTATTCAATTGTGTGCAGGCCAAAATGTGCAAGACAATATAGACATTGCTGATAAGCATATTCGCGAAGCGGCAGCAGCCGGCGCACAGCTTATTGTGACGCCGGAGCAAACTGCTTTGATGGAATTGGCTGGCGAGGCTTTATTTGAAAATATATATGAGCAGCAAGATTGCCCAGCCTTTGCACATTTTAAAGCTTTGGCCAAAGAGCTAGAAGTTTATTTATGTGTTGGTTCGTTGGCGATTTTGAACAATGATGACACGGTTGCCAATCGCGGGTTTTTAATCGCGCCTTATGGCGAAGTGATTGGGCATTATGATAAGATTCATATGTTCGACATTGTGCTTAAAAATGGCGATGAATATAAAGAATCCGCGACATATAAAGCCGGCAAACGTGCGAGTTTTACCCAAACTGCGCTGTTTGGGTTTGGCCATACGATTTGTTATGATATGCGCTTTCCGAAGCTTTACAACGCATTGGCGCATATGGGTGCAGAAATTATTGTGGTGCCGGCGGCGTTTACTGTGCCTACCGGCAAGGCGCATTGGCATGTTTTGTTACGCGCAAGAGCCATTGAAACCGGCAGCTTTATTGTGGCTGCGGCGCAAGGTGGTGCACATGAGAATGGCCGCAAAACTTATGGTCATAGTGTGATTATCAGCCCCTGGGGCGAGATTGTGGCTGAGATGCAAGATGTGGATGATGTGCCACCCGTTGGCTATATTATGGCTGAGATTGATTTGGACGATGTGAGTGAAGGGCGGAAAAATATTCCGGTGTTGGAGAATGAGCAGAGCTTTTCTGTGTAGTTTTTAGCTGGGAGTTGTTTTGCGGCTTTGGGCGGAGTTTTAGGGTGTTGTTAGGTATTATTGGCTGTAAAAAGACAGTTAGTTGGTAGTTGATGCTCTGGAAGTTTGCATTATGTTTGGCACTGCACCCCAAGGGCACTTTGTCGCTTTGCTCGGGCGCGCTCGTTCGCTCCGCTCTTTTTGACCTGGCACTGCGTGCGTTCGCTCCGCTCTCTAGCTAAGCCACTCAGCCGCTGGTCGGAGGCCAATTCACCACCCAACTTAACTACATTACGCTTAGTGAGCTGGAGTTTGGCGAAACTCCGCATTCTGATGCCACACTGGAATCTCAGAATTTGCTGCTTGTTGCCATACTGCATATCGTGGGAAAAGGGTTCGAACCGTAGGTGAGATAAGCGCGACTGCGCGTCGCCGTTAGGCGTGGCAAGAGAACGGAGTGAACGCACGCTAGTGCTACCAGAGAGAAGGCCGATAGGCCGCCCGAACGCACGCTAGTGCTTATAGAGAGCAACGCGAACGATAAAAAGAGAGGCGAAGCCGAACATAAAAATGCAAGCACCCCTGTGCCGACAGGAGCGCCAACTGTCTTATGTCGTTAACCCTCAAAATACTCCGGCGCATCATCAACCAGCTCATCCAATGGAAAGCCGGTGAATTCTTTTACATGTTGCAGCACCACAAAACTTTTGACGGTGGCGGCGTTGGTTTCGCTTAGGATCTCATCGGATAATTTGTTATATTCTTCCATATCTTTGCAGATGAAACGCACGAAATAATCGAACGGGCCGGAGACTTTGAAACATTCGACAATGCGACTGTGATTGCGGGCATATTGCTCGAATTGCACAAAACTTTCCATATTGTGGGAATTGAGGGCAACCTCGGCAATGACCGTGTCGTGATGGCGTAGCTTTGATAAATCTAAGCGCGCCATATAGCCTTTGATGATGCCGGATTTTTCGAGCTTGCGCATGCGTTGGTGGCAGGGGCTGGCGCTTAAATTGACCTGTTCGGACAGGTCGGAGTTGGAAATTCGGCCATCTTTTTGTAATAAAGACAATATTTTAACAAAAATACGATC
>NVUS02000315.1 GCA_002402005.2 OCS116 cluster bacterium
CAAAGGCGAAGTGCTGTCCTTACTTGGTGAAAATGGCGCCGGCAAAACCACTTTAATGAATATGTTATTTGGGCATTATATGCCAGATGATGGCCATATTGATGTTGC
The DNA here is from genome assembly GCA_002402005.2 of OCS116 cluster bacterium. Taxonomy (GTDB): domain Bacteria; phylum Pseudomonadota; class Alphaproteobacteria; order Rhizobiales; family OSC116; genus OCS116. The sequence goes on from NVUS02000315.1 coordinate 109, forward strand.
GGATGAGAATGGAAAATTGCACCCACTCACGCTTGGCCATCCACAAGCCGCACTCGATGCCGGCATCGGCATGGTGCATCAACATTTTACATTGGCCGAAAGCCTAACCGTTTTAGACAATATATTACTCGGCTCAGAAAGCCTTTTGGCATGGCGACATAATCGCAATGCAGCCAGAGAAAAAATTCAAAAAATAATTGAACGTACCGGTCTCGCCGCACCTTTAGATGAGCTTGTCGGTAAGCTTTCGGTCGGTGAGCGACAACGGGTCGAAATATTAAAAGCGCTCTATCATGATGCGCGTATTTTGGTATTGGATGAGCCGACCGCCGTGTTGACCCCGCAAGAAGCAGATGCCTTATTCGAGAATATTGGGGCGATGACCAAAGATGGCCTGTCGGTAATTTTCATTTCGCACAAATTGCGTGAAGTACTGGCCTTTTCCAACCGCATTGTGGTTTTAAGGCATGGTAAAAAAATTGGTGAAATGGCAACCGCTGATGCTGATGAAAACAAAATAGCCCAAATGATGGTGGGCAGTGAAACACCGATTGTTGAGCTTGAAAAAATGGCCATTGGCGCGCCATTGCTTGAGCTTAAAAACATCACCATTCGCGGTGAAAATGTGCGAACCAGCCTTACAGATGCAAACCTCACAATTCATGCGCATGAAATTGTTGGTGTTGCCGGTGTTTCTGGCAATGGTCAGTCAGCATTGGCGAAGGTCATCTCGGGTCTGGCCAAGCCACATAAAGGTGAATTGAAAGTCTCGGGTCAGAAAATAACCGTTTTTACACCGCGCAATATGCTAAAGTCTGGCGTGGGTCGTATACCTGAAGACCGTCATCACGATGGGGTGATTGGAGATATGAGCGTTGCTGAAAACCTAATCATTGAACGCTTGGATGATGATGACATTCAAAATAATGGTTTCTTAAAACACAATGCCATCCGCGCACATGCCGAAACCCTAAGCCGAGATTATGACATAAGAGGCCCGGGAATTGATGCCGAGGCGCGGCTGCTTTCGGGCGGCAACATTCAAAAACTCATTCTTGCGCGGGTGTTCGAAGAGCAGCCCACACTTATTTTAGCCAATCAGCCGACCCGTGGCCTAGATTTGGGCGCAGCGGCAGAGGTTGGCCGCCGGCTGATTGAAGCCCGAAAACGTGGTGCCGGCGTGTTGCTTATATCCGAAGACTTGGATGAAATTCTGGCGCTTGCAGATCGTGTTGTGGTGATACATGATGGTCAATTGAAACAAGCCAATAGCAAAAATAGAGCCGATTTAGGCTTGATGATGGCAGGAGAGACATTATGATGCGCATTGAACCCCGCCAAACGCCATCGCGAGCTTTCAGCTATGGCGTGCCCGTTGTTTCAGCATTGATGGCTTTGGTTTTGGCCGCCATTCCCTTGGCTTTTACCGGGGTGAATATAGCTGAGGCTTATGTGCAAATGGCCAAAGGCATTTTTGGCTCGGTATTTTCCTTTACTGAAATGCTCACCCGCGCCACCCCGCTTATCTTCACTGGCCTTGCAGCCACCTTGGCTTTTCGAGCTAAATTATGGAATATTGGTGCTGAAGGGCAGTTTTATTTAGGGGCTATGGCCGCGGTGGCGGTTGGCACCGGGCTTATTGATGCCCCTATGTTCATTATGATTCCGATTATCCTATTGTGCGGCGCGGCCGCTGGTGCTGCCGGCATGGCTGGCCCAGCTTATTTAAAAACGCGGTTTGGTGTCGATGAGGTGGTGACTACATTACTACTCAATTTCATCATTCTCATATTTTTACAGATGATGTTGGAAGGCCCGTTAAAAGACCCAATGGGCATGGGCTGGCCACAATCTGAACCGATTATAGATGAAGCCATTTTGCCCAAACTCGTGCCGCGCATGCGCTTACATGCTGGGTTTATATTTGCTTTGGTGGCGGCGCTTATAGCTCATATAATGCTATCCAAAAGCGTATGGGGTTTTAAATTACGAGCCGTGGGTGAAAACGCCGCCGCGGCGCTGCATGCCGGCATTGGCGTCAAACGTACATTTATGTCAGCGGCTATAGTTTCCGGCGCATTGGCTGGGTTGGCTGGTGTTGGTGAGGTTTCTGGCTTGCGTGGCTACCTAACCACCGATCTTTCGCCGGGCTTTGGCTATACCGGCATTGTGGTGGCGATGTTGGCGGGGTTGTCACCATTTGGTGTGGTCATTTCGGCCATCTTCATCGCCTCAGTATTTGTCGGCGCGGATACGATGAGCCGCGCCATGGGAGTGTCTAGCTATTTAGCTGACCTTGTGGTTTCGTTATCGCTTATTTGTGTGCTGATTGGTGGCTTTATCGCCCGTTACCGCATTCGTTTTACCCGTAAGGGAGCGGCAGCATGATAGAGATTCTTGATATTTTGATAAGTGAAAGTTTTTGGAACGCAGCGTTGCGCATTGCCACACCACTTATTTTTGGCGTTTTGGGCGCTTTAATATGCGAAAAAGCCGGCGTATTGAATTTGGGCATAGAAGGTATTTTTGTTGCCGGCGCAATGGCTGGTTGGCTGGCTGCTTGGGCTGGGTTCGGTTTATGGGGCGGGCTGTTGGTTGCCGCGCTCACCGGTGGGTTTTTTGGTCTTATTCATGCCATTCTCACCGTGCCAATGGGGCTTTCGCAGCATGTTTCTGGCCTTGGTATAACCATGTTTGCCACCTCAGTATGTTATTTTATTTACCGCACAGCGCTGCCAAATGTAAGCTCGCCGCCACGTATCGAGCCGTTCCAACCGCTCGACATTCCCATTCTTTCTGACTTGCCATTTATTGGCCCGGTATTGTTTCAACAAACCGCAATGACTTGGCTGGCACTGATTATGGTAGCATTGGTGTGGTGGGGGCTTAACCGCACACCACTTGGCTTGGCCATCAGAGCGGTTGGCGACAACCCCGATGCTGTCGACGCACAAGGCTTATCAGTTTATGCTCTGCGCATTGGCGCTATTGTTGTTGGTTCGGCAATTATGGCATTGGGCGGTGCATTTCTAACCATGTCGGCGTTTGATTCGTTTTTCTTCGGCATGGTCAATGGCCGCGGTTGGATTTGTATAGCTTTGGTTATTTTTGGCAGTTGGCGACCGGGCAAAGCTTTGCTTGGGGCAATATTATTTGGTGCATTTGATGCCTTTCAAGTGCGTTTGCAAACTGAAGTGGGGGCATTTGTGCCGTCGCAAATATTCTTAATGGCACCTTATGTGCTATCAATTTTTGCACTCATTGTTGCGTCTCGCCGCGCCGAATACCCCAAAGCGCTGCTAAAACCTTGGTTCAAAGGCCAACGCTAAGCGAAAATTGCACGGTGATTGATGAATAGGATAATGATATGAGTTTTGATTTAATTGTAAAAAACGCCACATTGCCCTCCGGCAAAACCGGCATGGACATTGGCTGCAGCAACGGTAAAATTATTGCCATTGCGGCCAATTTAGCTGCGGAAGCAAATACAATTTTAGATGCCGAGGGTTATCTGGTGTCTCCGCCATTCATTGACCCACATTTTCATATGGATGCGACTTTGTCGCTTGGCACACCGCGCATGAATGTATCTGGCACATTGTTAGAAGGCATTGCATTGTGGAGCGAGCTGAAACCTGTGCAATCGGTCGAAGAGATTATCGAGCGTGCGATGCGCTATTGCGATTTGGCGGTGTCTATGGGCATAGGCGCCATTCGCTCGCATGTCGATATTTGTGACGATGAATTAAAAGGCGTACAAGCTCTGCTTGAAGTGCGCACCAAGGTTGCGCCATATCTCGACCTTCAATTGGTTGCATTCCCCCAAGATGGAATTTTTAGAGACCCAACGGCACAACAGAATTTAATACGGGCGTTGGATATGGGCGTCGAGATTGTCGGCGGCATTCCGCATTTTGAACGCACCATGCAAGATGGCGCTGGTTCGGTTAAATATTTATGTGAACTGGCCGCTGAACGTGGGCTGATGGTCGATATGCATTGTGATGAGTCCGATGACCCACATAGCCGACACATCGAAACCTTGGCCTATGAAACCAAACGCCTTGGCCTAGAGGGCCGGGTGACGGGCTCGCATTTAACCTCAATGCATTCAATGGATAATTATTACGTCTCTAAACTCATTCCACTATTGGCTGAGGCGGATATTCAAGTGATACCAAATCCACTTATCAACATCATGTTGCAAGGCCGGCACGACAATTACCCCAAACGCCGTGGCCAAACGCGCGTGCCGGAATTAAAGGCCGCGGGCTTAAATATTGGTTTTGGTTCAGATTGTGTTATGGACCCTTGGTACTCGTTGGGCAAAGCAGATATGCTCGATGTCGCACATATGGGCTTGCATGTCGGCCAACTTTCGAGCCGTGCAGATATGCAATGGTGCTTTGACGCGGTCACTCTAAATTCAGCCAATATACTGAATTTAGAGGGTTATGGTATCGAAATTGGCTGCAACGCCAACATGGTATTGCTACAAGCAAAAGAC
>NVUS02000316.1 GCA_002402005.2 OCS116 cluster bacterium
CAATACATGGTTCGGCCCGCCGACATAATCGCCAACCGCTTCGGGTGTATAACGGCCTAAGAACACCGCACCGCAATGGTCGACCATATCAAATATGGCTTCGGGTTCTTCGAGCGCTAGCTCTAAATGTTCGGGTGCGATGATGTTGGCAAGCTTTGCAGCATGCTCCCAATCTTCGGCAACGATGATGCCGCCGTTATTTTCCCAGCTTTCGCGGGCGATTTTATGGCGTGGGTTGAGCTCAAGCTCTTCGTCAATCGCGGCCAGCACTTGTTTGCCAAACGCATCACTGGTGACAATTAGAATGGATTGAGCTGAGCTGTCATGTTCGGCTTGTGCCAACAGGTCAGCAGCAATCCAATTGGGGTGATTTTCATCATCGGCCAAGACCAGAATTTCGGATGGGCCGGCAATCATATCAATGCCGACAATGCCAAAAACTTGGCGTTTGGCGGCGGCCACATAGGCATTGCCCGGGCCGACAATTTTAACCACTGGTTTTATGCTGTCTGTGCCATAGGCAAAGGCAGCGATGGCTTGTGCGCCGCCCAATGTATAGACTTCATCAACGCCGGCAATTTTTGCGGCGGCCAAAACCAGTGGGTTCAATACGCCATCTGGGGTGGGTACGGTCATCACAATGCGTTTGACGCCGGCGACTTTGGCCGGGGCGGCATTCATCAATACACTGCTTGGGTAGCTGGCCAAACCGCCGGGTACATAGAGGCACACACTGTCGACAGCATTCCATCGATGGCCGAGGGTTATGCCGAGCTCGTCTTCATATAAATCATCTTGCGGCACTTGGCGGGCGTGGTAATCGCTGATGCGTTGGTGGGCTAGTTTTAGCGCTTCGATGATTTTGGGGTCGCATTCATCAATCGCTGCATCAATGCGGTCTTGACTGATCAGAAATTCGGATGGTTTGATGGTCAGCCGATCGAATTTGGCGCAATATTCGACCAAAGCTTCATCGCCGCGGGTTTTTACCTGATGCAAAATATCTGCCACCACGGCGTTGACATCATGGCTATTTTCTTTTTTTTCGGCAATTAGGGTTTCGAATTTCTGATCAAATTCAGCATCATTCCAATTTAACAATAAGGGCATAGCCATCTCCACTAACTCATTTGGCTCACTTTTAGCGTGACTGGCGGCAAATTTAAAGCCTTGATTTAATTTTCGTTATTTTTTGGCTTGGCGATGAATTCAAAAATGGGTTTTGGCTGTTGATATCGGTCAATCTGTTGCGTAGAAAACGGGGTCAATTCCCAGCCATCTGTAAAGAGTGATTTGAGCATAGCCTTGTCGAAGAATCGTTTTGGGCATGCATGAAGCCAATCACAATTTATGTGTTGGCTTCACATTGCTAGTCCACGTTTCACCCATGTCGGCCAGATGCACTTCGAGGCAATTGACTTTGAGTTTGATGGTGGCGTTGTCGGCAAAGATAAGTTCGACCATGCCTTCTGGGGCCTCGGCTGGATTAAACTCGACATTCAGCAGGCTTAAAATCTGCTCGGGTTGTGCGCGGTTTATATTTTGCACTTGCATGCTTTCGACATGCGAGAAAACCAAACCAGCATGGCTGCGCTGTGCGCGATTGGCGCCAATGTCAGCCTCGTTATGGCAGCGGTTAATGGCTAGGTTTAGCTGTTTGCTACCGACCACAAAATCGATGTCGCGCACATAAAGTAGCGCATCTTGCACATGAGAAGAGATCACTTCTAAATCTTCTTCATCCATGGCTATTAATTTTAAATCGCTCATTTGGTTCTCCGAAAATATTATCTATTCTTCAGATAGGCGCTCGACATCCGCTCCGCAACCCCTAAACTTATTTTCTAAATGCTCAAAACCACGATCTAGATGGTAAACCCGGTTGACAATGGTATCGCCTTCGGCCACCAAAGCCGCGATAATCAACGAGGCAGAGGCACGCAAATCTGTCGCCATAACCGGTGCGCCGCGCAATTGCTTGACGCCAGTTATTTTTGCAGTATCGCCATTTAGAGTGATGTTACAGCCCAAACGCGCCAGCTCTTGCACATGCATGAAGCGATTTTCGAAAATGGTTTCGCGCACAAAACATGAGCCTTCGGCGATGGTCATCAAGGCCATAAATTGGGCTTGCAAATCGGTTGGGAAGCCGGGGTAAACTTGGGTGGTAACATCAACCGGTTTGATCGGGGTTTTGGGATCGCGCTGGACGCGGATGCCATTTTCGACCTCAGTTATCGTCGCGCCGGCTTCGGTCAATTTGTCCAAAAATACCGGTAGATATTCGGCCGATGTATTGGTGAGGGTGACATCGCCGCCGGCCATGGTCACCGCGATGGCATATGTGCCGGTTTCAATACGGTCGGGCAATACGCTATGCGTGGTGCCGTGCAGTTTTTCGACGCCTTGAATGGTGAGGGTGGATGAGCCAATGCCGGTGATTTTTGCGCCCATTTTATTGAGGCAATTGGCTAGATCGCCAATTTCTGGCTCGCGTGCAGCATTTTCTATAACGGTTTCGCCTTCGGCCAACACCGCCGCCATAAGCACATTATGCGTCGCACCAACGGAGGCAAAACTAAAGTTCACTTTGCCGCCTTTAAGCCGGCCGCCGGGGGCTTTGGCAATCACATAACCATCGACCAAGTCGATAGATGCGCCTAGAGCTTTAAAGCCTTCTAAATGTAGATCTACCGGCCGTGTGCCAATGGCGCAACCGCCGGGCAATGACACTTTGGCATAGCCACAACGGCCCAAAATTGGCCCCAAAACCCAAAAACTGGCGCGCATTTTGGACACCAGCTCATAAGGTGCGGTGGTATCGACAATTTCGCGCGCGGTGATGTGTACGGTTTGCCCCCCAATGTCTGAATTGCCGGTGCGTTTGCCATCAAAACTTTGGTCAACACCGTGATTGGCAATGATGCGGAACAACATGCTGACATCGGCCAGACGTGGGACATTGCGTAATGTGAGGGTTTCATCGGTCAATAAAGAGGCAATGATCAAGGGCAGGGCGGCATTTTTTGCGCCACTGATTGGAATTTCCCCATGCATTTGTTTGCCACCAGTAATTTTAATGCGATCCATTTATAGTCCTAATTCTATCAATTATTTGCTCCAATATTAGAGTCAATAAAATGATAAAGCGTTAATTTGCTCAAAATATGCCCAAAATTCGGTTATTTTGTTACTTTTCTGTGTTCAACTTGGCCACACCAATTTTGCCATCACGTGGCAAGGGGACATCAACATCATCCGAATTTAACCGACCTTTGACTTGGCTTTTGCGGCGGCGTAAATTATCGCGTAACGATTGTTGCAAGCGTGCCTCGCGTTCGGCTCTTTCTTGGTCTTTATTTTGGGTTTTACTTTGTTTTTTACTCATCCCAAATATTTAAAATGTTTATCGCGTGATTGCAAGCTTCATATTTTAGCGCTTATCTGTGTAGACTTTTGAAAAATAACTTGCGCTTTGGCGGGGCTTATGGCAAATATCGCCAATCAAATGTTGTGGCTTGGATTAAAGCTAACATTTGGCCGCAGTGGCTCAGTGGTAGAGCACACCCTTGGTAAGGGTGAGGTCGAGAGTTCGATTCTCTCCTGCGGCACCAG
>NVUS02000317.1 GCA_002402005.2 OCS116 cluster bacterium
ATGATGCTCGGCCTGACCCCGGTTTTTTGGGTCGGCGATTATCATTATATCATCGTGGCCACTTTGGTGGCGATTGTGGTTTTCTTCACCGCGCATATCTCGCAATCACGCTTCACTTTGCTGCTGTGGGCTGATGCCATCGGCATATCTACTTTTTGCGTTTTGGGCGCTCAAATTTCACTCGATGCCGGCATTTCACCGGTCAGCGCCATTCTTATGGCGGTTATCACTGCAAGCTTTGGTGGGTTGATTCGTGATGTTTTGGCCAATGAGAATAGTATATTGTTACGCAAAGAAATTTATCTAACCGCCATTTTCATCGGCAGCGCTTTTTATATTGGCCTGATAGAATTGTCGATTGATAAAAATATCGCCGCCATTACCGGCTTTTTGTCTTGCCTTTTGATCAGAGGTTTGGCACTTAAATATAGCTGGTATTTTCCGGGCTATAAAAGCCGAGCCGGACGCGATTATTAAGGGCTGTAATATTAAGGGCTGAAATTGATGACAACCATCCTATTAGACCACCCGCTGATAAACGGCTCCTGCTATCTATTCACCAATCCCAAAAGCATCATCACCTGCACGCATCCCAATCAGCTAGAAAACGCCCTGCGCGAAATTGAGAATAGATGCCAAAAAGATGGCCTGTTCGCCGCCGGTTTTTTATCCTACGAAGCTGGCCTGTGTTTTGAACCACGCCTAAAACCTCTCTTACCGCAAAACCGCGATGTGCCTTTATTGCAGTTCGGCCTATTTGATGCACCACAATTGCTCAATCCAGACGAGGTCGCCGCCCATCACCGTGACAATATCCATGGCGAATTTGCCTTAAGCGATATCAAACCACTTGAGACAAAGCCAGATTACATAGCCAAAATCGCCCGACTTAAAAAATACATTGCCGATGGCGACATTTATCAAGCCAATTATACCTTTCAGGTCGAGCTTGGGTTTGAAGGCGATTTATTCGCGCTTTATGCCGCGCTCAAAAAGAACCAACCCACCCACCAAGGCGGTTTTTTACAATTTGATGAGTTTTCGATTCTTTCCCTATCACCCGAATTGTTTTTTGATCTAGACAAAGACACACTCACCGCAAGGCCAATGAAGGGCACCGCCCCCCGCGGCAAAACCAGAGCCAAAGATGCAAAACTCAAAGATTGGCTATATCATGACGAAAAAAACCGTGCCGAAAACCTAATGATTGTCGATCTGTTGCGCAATGACCTATCACGCGTGGCTGAAATTGGCAGCGTCAAAGTCGATCGCTTATATGACATCGAAACCTATGATAGCCTGTTCCAGATGACCACCGGCATCAAGGCGCAAAAGCGCCCGAATATCGGTTTCCCGACCATGATGAAGTCCCTTTTCCCCTGCGGATCAATCACCGGCGCACCCAAAATCCGCGCAATGGAAATCATCAATGAATTGGAAACCCAACAACGCGGTATCTATTGCGGCTCGATCGGGTTTTTAACCCCAGAAGGTAATGCCCATTTTAACGTCGCCATCCGCACCATCACCGCATTAAAATCCACACCCGATATTCTGCGCTTGGGCATTGGCGGCGGCATTGTGGCCGATAGTGTGGCCAATGATGAATATGACGAATGCCTGCTAAAAATGAAATTCATCAGCGACTTAGCCGATGAATTCCAGCTGATCGAAAGTTTGGCGTTTGATGATGAATATGTCTACCTAACCGAGCATATGGATAGGATGTGCAATAGCGCCGCCTATTTTGAATTTAAGTTCGATCGTAAAAATGTTGAGTCGCAGCTAAACTCATATGCAGAGCGGTTCGATTCGGCTGCGGCATATAAAGTCAGACTGTTATTGCACCCCTCAGGCCAAATCAACATCACCCATAGCGACATGCCGGCGATTGATTCGGATGCGGTATATAATTTGGCTTTGTCTGATGTGGTGCTGGAAAAATCCAACGTCTTCACCCGGCACAAAACCACCAAACGGGCGATACTCGATCAAGCGCGCGAAAAAGCCAAAGTCGAATCACGAAACGATTCGGCAACGCAACAAATAGACGAAGTGATGTTTTGTAACCGCCAAGGGTTTATCACCGAAGGCAGCTTTACCACCATTTTTGTTGAATCCGATGGCGTATTTTACACCCCACCATTCAGCGCCGGCTTGTTAAATGGCGTGCTACGCCGCCACTTGCTCGATACCCAGCCCGATAAATATAAGATTAAGAACATCAAATTCACCGATCTAAAATCTACCGATACAATATATGTTGGTAATAGCGTGCGTGGGCTGATTAAGGCGCGGTTGTTGGATTAGCAACGAACTCGGGGTTTCTGTCTGCCCCTCGCGGTAAATTCTGAGTGTCTATCTACCCCCAAAAATCCCTGCGATTCCGCGAGTGCGCCCAGAAGCCCAAAAGGCATACCCTGAGGCCGACGCGCGGTCAGCTAGCTGTGCGCACCGCCAGGTGTGCGCTGCGCACGCAAGTGCCAACAGTGACTAGGCCGATAGGCCGTAGGAACGTATGAATGCAGACTTCCAGAGCATAGGCAGGAGCGCTAACTTTCTTATGTCTTTAACAACAGCCAACACTGGTTCGTCGGTTGCAACTCCAGCACAAACTTTCAACCTCACAACTTTTCAGCCATCACCGGGCAGTCTCATGCCTACACTCGGGTACTTCATTCATACGTTCGCTTAAGCTCACTGTTAGCACTTGCGTGCGTTCGCTGCGCTCTCTAGCTGACCGCGCGTTAGACGGCAGCGGCTGCGAACGGCCGCTGTCGCGCTCACTGAAATGTATGGGAGTTGTGGACACGAGGGCAAACGAAATTCTGAGTTTGTTGGGCGCACCGAAATGCCGAGTTAATAGTTTGGCGTATGAGCAAGCTTCACCTCACGTCACCCGCCGCAACGTTAGGTTTAACCGCCCCTTGCCTTTGAGCAAGCTTGATGTGCCGCCGATTATACGATCAACTCCGTGATAAAACATCCGTGCCTCATTGGCGAAAACCACCACATCGCCCGATTGCAATTTAATGCTGGCCGTTTTGCCGCCGCGTTTTGCGCCGCCCATGCGGAATATCGCATCATCGCCCAAGCTAATCGATAGCACGGGTGTCGTGTCGTCGGCTTCGTCCATATCCACATGCATGCCCATCTTATTATCGGCCTTATAAAAATTGACCAAGCAACATTCCGGCAATGGCCATTCACTGCGTTGAGCGTCGGGGTTTAAAAGGTTAAATTCGGTTAAGCTGTTTCCCGTGAAACATTGCCAAATGTCCAATATTTCACGAGGAATGTCTGGCCAATTTTGTTTGGTAACCGGATGAAACTCTTGATATCTATAACCATTTTCTTTGTCACTGACCCAGCCATATTTGCCGAGATTGGTCATTTTGACATTGA
>NVUS02000318.1 GCA_002402005.2 OCS116 cluster bacterium
CCCGAACGACAAAACAAATATGATTGCCAAAGCAACCCACACCCGTTTTGTTAAATGCATTATACTCTCCATATTGAATTTTATACATGGAAAGCTATAAACCCAAGCGGGCGAATAAAATTTGACGCAGGTCAAACCACAAGCAAACGCGACATTATGCCCCTTTTCTGCAGTAAACTCTCAGAATCAGCGCCAAACTCAAACAAAATACAACTTTAAGTATATTTTGGTTAATACTCAGAAATTAGTTATTTTATACTTATATTTACACACAAGACTTTAGTATAATCTGCACTCTAAATCATTAGTTTTACGACTTTACTATACGTCAGGCACAAAAAAAGGAGCAGATTTACATCTGCTCCTTGTGCCTCTGGGCTAGAAAAATGGTCCGCGAATCCAACAAGTTAGATCTTACCCCGATTTTTTCGAATCACCCATAAATATATTTATAAAGCTTCGTGGTTTTTAATCAACTCTTCAACCACCTCGGGTTCGGCTAAAGTCGAGATATCACCCAAATTGCCATACTCATCTTCGGCAATTTTACGCAAAATACGCCGCATAATTTTACCAGAACGGGTTTTTGGCAAGCCCGGAGCAAATTGTAACTTATCTATGGTTGCAATCGGGCCAATTTCTTTACGCACCCATTTCACCAGCTCAACTTTCAATTCATCCGATGGCACACCATCATGCATCAAAGTTACATAGGCATAAATAGCTTGGCCTTTAATGTCATGCGGAAAACCAACCACAGCCGCTTCAGACACCGAATCATGCGCCACCAAAGCCGATTCAATTTCCGCCGTGCCCATCCGATGACCAGATACATTCAGCACGTCATCAACCCGGCCAGTGATCCAATAATAACCATCTTTGTCACGTTTCGCGCCATCGCCAGTAAAATATTTACCTTTAAAAGTGCTAAAGTAAGTCTGAATAAACCGCTCATGGTCACCATAAATAGACCGAGCTTGGCCCGGCCAACTGTCAGTTATGCAAAGCAAACCTTCGGCTTCGCCTTCAAGCACTTTACCCTCTTGGTCAACAATTTCTGGATGAACGCCAAAAAATGGAAAGCTTGCACTGCCCGGTTTCATAGCCGTTGCACCAGGTAAAGGCGAAATCAGAATGCCGCCGGTTTCTGTTTGCCACCATGTATCAACAATGGGGCAGTTTTTCTCGCCGATAATGTTATAATACCATTCCCACGCTTCGGGGTTGATCGGTTCGCCAACGCTGCCCAAAAGCCGCAATGATGAGCGGTCAGTTTTGGTCACAAAATCATCACCCTTGGCCATCAACGCCCGAATGGCAGTCGGCGCGGTGTAAAATGTCGTGACTTTATGTTTGTCAATCACATTCCAAAAACGCGAAGCATCCGGGTAAGTCGGCACACCTTCAAACATCAAAGTCGTCGCGCCATTGGCCAGCGGGCCATACACAATATAGCTATGCCCGGTAATCCAACCCACATCGGCCGTACACCAGAAAACATCATCATCATGGTGATCAAATACATATTTATGCGTCATGCTAGCATAAACCAAATAACCACCCGTGGTGTGCAAAACACCTTTAGGTGTGCCGGTCGAACCAGATGTATAAAGAATAAATAGCGGGTCTTCAGCATTCATTTCTTCCGGCTCGCAAGTCTCAGGCAAACCTTTTTGGGCTTCTTTCACCCAAATGTCGCGGCTGTCATCAAACGCCACGTCACCACCAGTGCGCATCACCACAAATACTTTTTCGCCGCCTTCTGTTTTTTCTAACGCGGCATCAACATTGGCTTTCAACGGCACAGTTTTACCAGCCCGATAACCTTGATCAGCCGTCACAATAAATTTAGATTTACAATCTCTGATCCGTCCGGCCAAAGCATCTGGTGAAAAACCACCAAATACCACGCTATGCGGCGCGCCAATGCGCGTACAAGCCAACATGGCATAAGCTGCTTCTGGAATCATGGGCATATATAAAGTGACCACATCACCTTTTTTCACGCCATTGGCTTTGAGCATATTGGCAAACAAACAAACCTGTTTGTGCAATTCATTATAGGTGATATTTTCAGACTCATTGGGGTTATCACCTTCCCAAATGATCGCGGTCTGCTCACCACGTTCAGCCAAATGCCGGTCAATACAATTGGCCGAAACATTCAAAGTGCCATCTTCAAACCATTTGATCGAAACATCACCTTCAAAGCTGGTATTTTTCACCTTGCTAAATGGCTTCATCCAATCAATCCGTGTGCCATGATAGGCCCAAAAAATATCGGGATGCTCGGCAGAACGTTTGTGCAATGTGTCATATCTCGCGTGGTTTACAAAACTTTTGGCTGCAAATGCCTCATGCGGATAATGTGTTTCAACTTTAAACATGTTTCTTCCTCTTTATTTATTGCCCCGACATTAAGGGATTCGCCCCCCAAAAGGGAGTCGTCCATTCGTGCCAGTTTATATTTCCCCCAAACATAAAATCAGGAAGTTAAATCGGGTTTGAAATCGCAATTTTCATTGGTTTTACCGTCACTTTTTCAAACAAGCCGGCAATGGCATAAGGGTCAGTGGCTAAAAATGCATCCAACGCCGTGCGGTCAGCCGCTTCGACAATCAAATGCGAGCCAATCATCGCGTCATCAGCACCCAATAATGCCCCGCCAATGATGATGCGGCCCGAATCATTGGCAAATGCCAAATGCTTCTCGCGTGTCGCCATTCTTAGCTCTAAACCACCATCTTTGTCATAACATGAAACTGCAAAATACATTTTTACTCTCTCTTTTTTGTTTGGCCCCTGCGGGCGCAACACTCCGTGCTGCTTGCTACGCCTAACGGCGACGCGCGGTCGCGCTTGTCTCACCACTACGTGGATCGGACTCTTTCTCCACTCTATTACACTAGGTTACTCATTCAAAATTATTCTTCTTTTTTCAACGGCCTGTTTAGCAGGCCTTTAATCGCGCCATCAACATCCAAATCACCAGCTACAATGTCGGCCACAGTTTGGCAAATCGGCATATCAATATTCAATTCTTTCGCCCATTTGGCCAAAATGGTCGATGTATGCACGCCCTCGCTCACACTTTGGCGGGCATCCATAATCTGTTGCAAAGTCTGGCCTTGGCCTAATGCCATGCCGAGTGACATA
>NVUS02000319.1 GCA_002402005.2 OCS116 cluster bacterium
CCGCGCCATACGCCAATGATCTGGCCGTGCGGGCGTCAGGCTTGAGCCTTTCTCATCATTCATCGAGTTCCAATTCATTGATAACATATAGTTTCCCGTTATAATTTGGCTCAATCTGTAGTAAGTTTACCCGTTTTTCAAGTCAATTTACAGCCAATTATGTTTGGGCGTGGAATGAATGATTAATCAGGGGTAAATTTATCGTTATGCGACTGCTTGTCGCCTTGTTAAATGTTACGAATGCTATATCTTGAAACTGAATTTAAAAAAAGGTTATATCATGTCTCGTACCCGACTCATTTCTGCACTTGTTGGTATTATTATTTTACTCGTTGGCGCCGCCATTTATGTTTATAACGACCGGCCAGCCGAAAATTTTGAACAGGTCAGCACTTCGGCACTGATTGGTGGCGATTTTGCATTGACCGACCATAATGGCAAGGCCGTGACCCAAGATGATTATAAAGGCGTTAAAAAGTTGGTGTTTTTTGGCTTTACCAATTGCCCCGCCGTTTGCCCGACCGAATTGTATAACATTGCCACCACATTGGATGAATTGGGCGCAGAAAATGCCAAAAAAATCCAAGTTCTATTCATCAGCATTGACCCAGAACAAGACACGCCTGAAATGATGAAGGAATATGTTGAAGCATTTCATGATGATTTTATCGGCTTAACTGGTACTGTTGAACAAGTGGCAAAAGCCGCCAAGGCCTTCCGGGTTTATTATGCCAGAATCCCCGAAGAGGATAGCGAGATTGGTTATACGATGGATCATAGCGCTTATAGCTATTTGATGGATGAGAATAACCAATATCTAACTCATCTGCCGCCAAATAGCGAAATTGAAGATATGGTGGTTAAAATTAGAGAATTTTTGTGATCGATTTAGTGGGTTTGTTAAAACCCAAAACGTCAAAAGACAGTGTAATTTTTATCGAGGTTGACGGTCAGCAAATTGAAATATTGCTGATCCGCAACAAACGCTCCAAACGCCTAACATTGCGCCAAAATTTAAGCGGTGGGAATTTCAAACTATCCATGCCGATGCGCAGCAGCATTGCCCAAGCCAAAGCTTTTTGTAATGAGCATGCTAGCTGGATTGCCGACAAATCCATCACCATGCAGGACATGGTTATATTTGAACACGGCCAGAGAATTCCATTGCGTGGCGATCAAGTAAAACTGATTTTTTTAGACCAGTTACGTGGCCAAACCTTATTGTTGGCCGATGAATTGCGCGTGACCGGCGGTAGTGATTATGCGCCGCGCCGCCTGACCACTTGGCTAAAGGCCGAGGCCAAAACCGACATTGTGAGCGCCATTGAAAAATACCAGCCATTGCTAGATGTCAAGCATAGCAAATTGACCATAAGAGATACCAAAAGCCGTTGGGGGTCTTGCTCATCATCCAAAGCTTTGTCATTCTCGTGGCGCTTGGTTTTGGCACCGCCCAATGTGTTGGATTATGTGGTGGCGCATGAGCTGGCGCATATATTGGAAATGAACCATTCGGCTAAGTTTTGGGCGCATGTTGAGCGGGTCTGCCCGCATATGAATGACAGCCGAAATTGGCTGAAAACTAACGGTGGTCAATTGCATCAAATTCGTGTTAAGTAAGCCTAATTTTTATATAAAGCGACATTCATTGTGACATCAAAAACCACGGCTCCAGTTTGGGGCATGACTATATTATTAGCCGCCATCACCTCCATTCAACCCCTGTCGACAGATTTATATCTACCGTCAATGTTAAGCATTGCGGCCTTTTATGAAACCGATATGGCGCATGTTCAATTCACCCTCACTGCTTTTATGGTAGGTTTTATAGTTGGGCAGATTATTTACGGGCCATTTACCGATAAATATGGCCGCAAACCGATCATGTTAATCTCGCTCGGGGTTTATATTTTTGGCACGTTGATTTGCCTATTTGCTGGCAATATCGAAACATTGGTTTTGGGACGGTTTTTTCAGGCAGTGGGTGGTTCTGGTCCGGTGATTATCAGCCGGGCGGTGGTGCGTGACCGCCACAAAGGCGCTGCTGCTGGCAGAATGCTGGCATCGATGGGTTTTATTATGGGTTTTGTGCCGCTAATCGCACCGGTTATTGGTGGGTTTATTGAGACTTATTTGGGCTGGCAGGCACATTTTTATGTATTTTTGGGCTTTGGCTCGATGTTGATTTTGTTGGTTATCTTCTTTCTGCCCGAAACCATCAATCAAAAAACCACTGCAAAATTAACCCCTCGTGGTTTTGTTAAAATTTATGATGGCCTATTTGCAAGCAAAGTGTTTCGGTTCTTCTCGGCGCGTATTGGTTTTGGTTTTGGTGGCTTGTTTGCTTTCATTACCGGCTCATCATATTATATGCAAACCCGTTTTGAATTGACCCCCAAACAATTTGGTTTTGCCTTTGCCTCTGTCGTTGTTGGCTTTATGTTGGGTGCATTGCTTGGAGGGCGTCTTACCGGGCGCGTGGGGGTTTATAAAACCATATTTTTTGGCACATCTTTGCAGATTGTTGGCGGCATCAGCATGTTTTTATTGCACAATGCTGGCGTGTTCCATGTGGCACAAATTGCGTTCCCGATGTTTTTATACCTGTTGGGCAATGGCATCATTATGCCGCAAAGCCAAGCCGGTAGCATGGCTGAATTTCCGCACAAAGCCGGTGCGGCATCATCCTTATCGGGCGTGGTGCAGGTGAGCTTTGGCGCGGTTACAGGCGCTTTGGTCGGCACTTTGATTGAGGATTATATCATTATTTTGCCCTTGGTGATTATGCTCATTTCAATTGCGAATTTTTACCCAAGCTTCCGCCATCGTAACGATCATTTACCCGAAGAATTATAAAGCCGCTTCGAGCTGTTTGATATATTTATCCATGCTGGCATAATGCCCCATGATGAATTTGGAAACAAAACGAAATAAAATGTTATAAACTTCGCCATTTTCAGTGATGGTGAGGCTGGTTCTGTTGCCATTTGCGACTAGCTCAAATGTCCATTTGCCGCCAAAATCTAATTTGTCGCCAACGATTTTACGTACCAATTTCTGGCCTTCAATTTGCTCGATGGTTATGAAATCTAGTGATTCATTTGCCGATTTAAATTCTTGCCAAACTTCATTGCCGTTTGCATCTAATTTCATTTCGACTCTGAGCAGTTCTTTGCGCCATTTTGGCATATCAGCATATTGAGTGATAAACGCCCATATTTTTGCTGGCGGGGCGTTGAGCTCTATGCTGCGTGACGCGGTGTGTTTAATTGGCAAAAGCGCACCAATGGTTAAAATACTCACCACCAAAAGGGCTAAAAAACCAATGCCATAATATAAATAAGTCATATTTTTTCCTTTAAATTTAACTGACTATAATATTAAATATCAACAAAAACACAATCGTTAGGCAAACCGAATGAAAAAAGCTGTTCTAGAGATTCAAACGTTATATCCGCGTATTTATATGGCTTGCCATGTAGAGCATATCAAACGCCGCTCGTCGGATGAGCAGATCTCGGCACGTGATGCTTCTATTTTGGCGCATTTGACCGAGGATTATTTTCAATCGCCCAAGACATTGGCCGCACATATGAGCATTGCCGCCTCAACCTTATCTGAGGCTTTGCATCATCTGGTTTCATTGGGTTATGTTAAATTTGCTGCGGATGAAAATGACGGCCGCCAAACGCGGTTTCGCATCACCCCAAAAGGTCGAAAAGCCATTGCTGAAAATTCGGTTTTAGACGGCAAAAAGCTTGAAAGCTTGTTGGCAACCATGGCTGAATCTGACCAACAAAAAATAGTTGAAGGGTTGCGGTTATTGGCCGACGCAGCGATTGATCAAAAAGATTGATTCGACAAGCAGCGGGAAGAATTATAATCAGACCTCATGAACAGTAAATTTTTAAATTATGCAGCTTTGCATTTTGCCATTTTCAGCTGGGGCGCCTCGGGCGTGACCGCCAATTTAATGTCGTTGCCGGCATCGGGCATCACCGTGTATCGCTCGGCGATTGCCTTTGTGATTTTGCTTATTTTAAACCAATTTATCAAATCGGCAGTCAAATTATCAACCCGTGAGAAAATACAATTGCTACTAACCGGCACTATTTTGGGCATTCATTGGTGGTGTTTTTTCGCATCAATCAAATATTCAACCGTGTCGATAGCGCTAATCTGCATTGCTTCTGGGCCAATATTTATCGCCATTTTACAGCCCATATTTGACAAAAGCCGCGTTAAAAAATCGCAACTCATTTTGGGCAGCACATCAATTGTCGCCTTGGCGATTATTTTTGAATTTGAAAGCCAATATGCATTGGGCATTATGATTGGCTTGCTTGCTGGTCTATTGGATGCCTTTTACACATTCTTCACCAGCCGCACTAACCAAAAAATCAACTCCAGTGTGATGGCACAATATCAATTATTCGGCGCAGCAGCGGTTATTTTCGGCCTTTATGTATTCATCGAACCAGATTGGCAATGGCTAACCCTAACCACTCAAGCCGATGTTTGGGGTGTATTATTCCTGGGTGTAGTGTGTAGCGCCATGGCCATGACACTTTATGTTTTCGCCGTCAAAAAACTCTCCGCTTTCACCGCAATTTTATCGCTCAACCTAGAAGCCGTCTATGGCATCGCCCTAGCACTGATTATATTCGGCGAAAAAGAATATATGTCCGCCGGCCTATATTTCGGTGGTGCCATGTTAATTTGCTGCGTCATCGCCGACGGCTATTTCAGCCGCGAAAAACCAGCCAAGGCCTAACAGCACAACATCATAATTCGCAATTTCAGCGTAGCACTCAACAGAATATCGCGGGAAAAAAGCCCGAACCCGTCAGGGTGAGGCAAGCGCGACCGCGCGTCGCCGTTAGGCGTAGCAAGTGAACGGAGTGAATGCACGCAGTGTAGGCATAAGAGCGGAGCGATAAAGCCGTAGCAAGTGATACGGAGTATTGCGCCCGCAGGGGTCAAGCAAAAAAGTACGCTCCCAGAGCGCTAGCTGTACCCAAATTTCCCTCTTCCCTTTTCATCTTATCCATGATAGTGCTTGGCGTGCGCAATATTGCGCATGTTCTCAGGGCGGGGTGTAATTCCCCACCGGCGGTATATGAGGCCTAGACCTCACAAGCCCGCGAGCGCCTTTGTTAGATGCAAATTGAACAAAGGGTCAGCAGATCTGGTTAAATTCCAGAGCCGACGGTCATAGTCCGGATGGAAGAGAACAGGATAGTCAAACAAGGGATGTTTGCGCCTTAGCATAAGGTGTGGCGGCTCTTGGATAACTGCCTGTGCGTCCTGATTCAAACTGTTGATGAAAGGATGAACAGATGAATCAGACCTGTAAATACACAAGCATTATATCACCACTCCAATTTTTATTGAGAGGTGCTGTTTAATGCGTTTTCTATCTAATTTAAGTGCGCCGGTTGCGGGCGCGAGTTTTATGGTTGCGGGCGGTGCGATATATGCGCTGATCAACGTGGCCACGCAATATCTAACCGCCAATATGGGGCTTGCCTCATCCAGCATGGCGTTTTGGCAATATTTTATTGCGCTCATCGCCATGTTGCCTTGGTTGATTAAACTAGGCTTTGACAGCCTAAAAACCAAGCGTTTTGGGGTGCAAATTTTGCGAGTGATCTTCTCTGCCCTTGGGGTGCAGTGTTGGATTTATGCTTTGGCCAATGGTGTGCCGATTTGGCAAGCCATCGCTTTGTTGATGACTTCACCGTTTTTCATCACCATTGCGGCCAGTGTATTGCTAAAAGAGCATGTTGGGCCGCTGCGTATTGCCGCTACCTTTATTGGTTTCGTTGGTGGAATGATCATTTTACAGCCTTGGTCTGACGCGTTTTCTCCATTGGCATTATTGCCTGTGGCGGCGGCGGCATTTTGGGCTGGCGCTTCGGTGATTGTGAAAATTCTTACCCCGACAGAAAGCCCGGCTTCAATCACCATGTATCTATTGTTAATGCTAGCACCAATTAACTTTGGTTTGGCAGCAGTTGATGGTTTTGCTTTGCCAACCATAGATATGTTGTGGATGTTGATTGGCGTGGGCGTGCTGACTGCATTGGCGCAAGGCGCTTATGTGATGGCCTATAAAATGGCTGACGCAGCTTATGTGCAACCATTTGATCATGTGAAATTGCCACTCAACGTTATGTTGGGTGCAGCCGTATTCGGTTGGGCACCAAGTGGCAATCTCTGGATTGGCGCGACATTGATTGTCGGTGCGTCATTATTCATCATGTATCGTGAAAATCAACTGAGCAAAGCCGCTCGGGCATAGAAATTGAGGGCGTTTGGGTGCAATCTCAAACGCCTTTCTTTAAATATTTTTGACCAAAAAATCGATGAATAAGCGCACCAATGGGTTGGGAAATGTGGTGGCTTGATAGACAAGATAAACCTGCCCGCTGCTATTTTGCGCTAATGAGGCTTGCCACTCATCTAAACAGGCGACCAATAGGCCGTTTTCTAGGTTTTCTGCCACCATCCAGTTGGACAATTGAACAATGCCCAAACCTTTTAAAGCCGCATCATGCAGAGCCGTACCGCCTCTGGATTTCAAATTTCCGTTCACTAGAATTTTTTCATATTGTTTTTCGCGGGTAAAGTGCCAGTGTGTGGCTTGCCTGCCGCGGTTAAAGGTAAGGCAATTGTGAGCCTGTAAATCACTGGGTTGAGTGAGTTTGGGGTGATTTGCTATATAGTCGGGTGCGGCGCAGAGCGTTGTTTCCACTGAATTTAGTTTGCGGGATTTTAAATTAGAATCCATCGGCGTGCCAACCCGTATGGCAATGTCGATATTTTCGGCCGCGAGATCGCAAATTTTATTTTCAAGTTCAATTTCAACTGTCACTTTTGGGTATTTTTGCAAAAACGCGGGCAATAAGGGGCAAACCACCACCCGCCCATAGCTTTCAAAAACTGATAGGCGTAAATGACCTGCTGGTTCTTGTTGATTGTCGCTCAAGCCTTCGCGTATTGCATCCAAATTGCTCAGCAATTTATCCGCACCTTCCAAAAACTGCTGGCCCTTGTCGGTAAGCACCAATTTGCGGGTGCTGCGTTTAAACAGACTGACCTGTAAATCTGCCTCCAAGCCATCAATCGCGCGGGCGATGGAGGAAGGCGCCACGTTCAAAACTTTAGCGGTTTGTGAAAAGCTGCCCAATTCAACAGTTTTTAGGAATATTTTGACAG
>NVUS02000032.1 GCA_002402005.2 OCS116 cluster bacterium
AAGCGCATTGACGTGCTTGAGGGTAAAAGTGGGGGTAAGTGATTCATTAGTTGAAGACTCTGCTTTGGACTGCTAAACAAGCTCAAGTGTAAAAACTTGCCGCCGTTAAAACCCACATATCTGGCGTGACACGTGAATTTGCCGTCTGACGCCTGATCTAAATAGAGAGTCTGTCGCCATGAAACTGGTTGCTGGTAATGCAAACCTCGCGCTTGCTAAGAAAATTTCTGAATATGTAAAAATGCCTTTGATTGCATGTGAAGTGAAACGCTTTGCTGACGAAGAAATTTATGTAGAAATTAAAGAAAACGTACGTGGAGATGATGTTTACATCATTCAATCGACATCTTACCCGACCAATGACCATTTAATGGAATTGCTGATCATCACCGATGCGTTGCGCCGGGCCTCGGCCAAGCGCATCACCGCTGTGATGCCATATTTTGGCTATGCCCGCCAAGACCGCAAGCCAGCGCCACGTGCGCCAATCTCGGCCAAGTTGGTTGCCAACCTGATCACCCGCGCTGGTGTTGACCGGGTGTTGACTATGGATTTGCATGCTGGCCAAATACAAGGCTTTTTTGATATACCTACCGATAATTTGCAAGCCGCTCCGGTGATGGTGCGCGACATTCAAAAACATTTTAATGGCGAGAAGATTATGGTTGTATCGCCTGACATTGGGGGTGTGGTACGCGCGCGCTCTTTGGCCAAACGCATTGATGCGCCGTTGGCGATTGTTGACAAACGCCGCGAAAAAGCTGGTGTTTCAGAAGTGATGAATATCATTGGTGATGTGAAAGGTTATGACTGTATTATGGTTGATGACATTGTAGACAGTGGCGGCACATTGTGCAATGCGGCTGACGCGATGTTGGCGGCGGGTGCCAATTCGGTGTCGGCTTACATTAGCCATGGTGTGTTATCTGGCGGGGCGGTGTCGCGTATTGTGAATAGTAATTTACGCACTTTGGTGATTACTGATAGTATTGCTGCTAATGAAGCGGTGAAAACAGCGCAAAATATTCGCACCATTACCATTGCTGAACTGTTTGGTGAAGCGATCAGAAGAACGGCTAATGAAGAGTCGGTTTCTGATTTGTTTATAGTATAATAACTTAAGCTAAAGCTTGCATTTGCGGGATTTAGTGGTATAAACCGCTATCGATTTTAAGATAAAGATCTTCCACCCCTGGAGGGAACTATCTCTTAAACATCGGAAGCTATGCCCAATACGGGCTTTTTATGGAGAAATAAAATGGCTGATATGATTGCTTTAGAAGCTAAGAAACGCGAAAGAGTTGGCAAGGGGGCTGCTCGTAAAGAACGCCGTGAAGGTAATGTACCTGCGGTTATTTACGGTGATGGTCAAGACCCTGTATCCATTTCGTTAGACTATAACTTGATGTTTAAACTTATCTTTAAGGGTGGTTTTAAACAAACACTTTTTGAAGTGAATGTTGAAGGCACAAAAACACGTGTGATTTGCCGTGCGGTTCAATTGGACCCAGTTAAAGACACGCCTGTGCATATTGACTTTTTCCGTCTTGGAAAAGGCGCGACGCTTGATCTTGAGATTCCTGTTGTGTTCTTGAACGAAGAAGAATGTCCTGGTCTTAAAGCTGGTGGTGCATTGAATGTGGTTCGCCATAGCATCATGGTGACTGTGCGTGCGAATGCCATTCCATCTGAAATTGAAGTTGATTTGATTGCGCTTGAAGTTGGCGAATCTCTTCATATTTCTCAAATCACTTTGCCTGAAGGTAGTAAATCTACGATTACTGATCGTGACTTTACCATCGTATCTGTGGCTGCACCTGGTGGCGCTGCTGATGAAGATGAAGATGATGCAGAAGAAGTTGCTGCTGAAGATGGTGCTGAAACACCTGATGCAGATGCAGCTAAATCTGAAGATTAATATATAGGTGATGCGCATAAACGGAGCTAGCTCATGCGACTGATAGTTGGTTTGGGAAATCCTGGTTCGGAATATGCGCAAAACCGCCACAATGTTGGCTTTATGGCGGTGGACGAGATTGTTCGCCGCCATAATTTTGCCCCCTATAAGCAGAAGTTTAATGCACTTATTTCTGACGGGCGGTTGGGCACTGAAAAAGTGCTGATTATGAAACCTCAGACATTTATGAATTTATCTGGCCAAGCGGTTGGGGAAGCCATGCGCTTTTATAAGCTTGAAGCAGATGATGTGGTAGTTTTGTATGATGAGATTGATTTAGCACCAGCGAAATTTAGGATTAAATTTGGCGGCGGTGTGGCTGGGCATAATGGTTTGAAAAGCATGAGCCAGCATATTGGCAATGATTATCACCGTGTGCGCATTGGTGTGGGGCGGCCGGTGCAAAAAAACCAAGTGGCGAATTATGTGTTGGGTAATTTTGGTAAAGCTGATTTAGATTGGCTTGTGCCCTTACTAGATAGCATTGCGGATGCAGCACCAAAATTAACGCTGGAAAAACTGAATGATTTTAAGGTGGCTGTTGAGCAAAAGCTTGCCAAAACGGCGCCGTTAGAAGAAGATAAGCCGAAGCCTGTTGCGGCGAAGAAGAAGCCGACAGAGCCAAGGACACCGAAGACCGTGAAATTGGGCAATCCGTTTGCGGCATTGAAAAAATTAAAAGATAAATTAGGAGATTAAAATGGGTTTTAAATGTGGTATTGTGGGCTTGCCGAATGTTGGCAAATCGACCCTTTTTAATGCGTTGACACAAACAGCGGCAGCGCAAGCGGCGAACTTTCCGTTCTGTACCATTGAGCCAAATGTTGGTGATGTGGCTGTGCCAGATGCACGCATTGCGGCGATTGCGGCGATTGAGGGCTCTAAAGAATTAATCCCATCACGTTTAACATTTGTTGACATTGCCGGTTTGGTAAAAGGCGCGTCTAAGGGCGAAGGTTTGGGCAACCAGTTTTTGGCCACCATTCGCGAAGTGGACGCCATTGCTTATGTATTGCGCTGTTTTGAAAATGATGACATTACCCATGTTGAGGGGCGTATTGACCCGTTGGCGGATGCTGAAATTGTTGAAACTGAATTGATGATTGCTGACATTGAGAGTTTGGAAAAGCGCATCCCTGCAATGCGTAAAAAAGCCGGCATAAAAGACAAAGAAGCCATTGAAATTTTTGCAGTGATGGAAGCGGCTTTGGTTCCGTTGAATGACGGCAAACCGGCGCGCCATGCTGAAATTGATGATGACCAGAAAGAAATTTTTAAAGGTTTGAATTTGTTGACATCTAAGCCGGTGCTTTATGTTTGTAATGTGGATGAAGATAGTTTGGCAACAGGCAATGCGTTTTCGGAATTGGTGGCCCAAAAGGCGGCTGATGAAGGCGCGGCTATGGTGATTATTTCGGCTGAAATTGAGGCTGAAATTAGCACATTGGAAGCTGATGAAGCCAAAGAATTTATGGATGATTTGGGCATTGTAGAGCCTGGTCTGGACCGGATGATTAGAGTGGGTTATGAGTTGCTTGGTTTGGAAACTTATTTTACCGTTGGCCCCAAAGAAGCCAGAGCTTGGACCATTAAAACCGGTACAAAAGCGCCGAAAGCCGCTGCGGTGATTCATACTGATTTTGAAAAAGGTTTTATTCGTGCGGAATGCATGAGTTATGATGATTTTATTCAATATAATGGTGAGCAGGGCTGTAAAGAAGCTGGCAAGCATCGGGTTGAAGGTAAAGAATATATTGTGAAAGATGGAGACATTTTGCACTTTAGGTTTAACGTTTAAAAACCACTTGTGTTGACGGGTCGTTTGAGTTTTACTATTTGAATGACCAACAACCAAAACAAAACCAGTGAGAATGATGCTGATGTTGATGAATTTATCGCATCGGTTGAAAAAGATGTTAAGCGGGCTGATACACAAAAAATAATGCATATGATGCAGGACATTAGCGGGTATGTGCCGAAAATGTTTGGCACGTCTATTATTGGGTTTGGCAGCTATCATTATGTTTATGACAGTGGCCGTGAAGGCGACAGTATGAAGATTGGTTTTGCGCCGCGTAAAGCCAATATTGTTTTGTATATTATGCCGGGTTTTGAAGCTTATCAAGATAAGTTGGCTAAATTAGGCAAGCATAAAACTGGGAAATCTTGTCTTTATATCAATAAATTAGCTGATATTGATGAGGGTGTTTTGCGCGAGATTATTAAGATTTCTATTGATGTAATGAACGAGAAATATGGCTGACTAGCGCTTGATGAGATCGTCCATCCAACGGAAAAGCTTGATGATGGGGAAAATCCAGACAAAGCCGGCGATGGCGAAAAATGCGATTTCCCAACCGACGCCGTTGCCCAAAACCCACGTTTCGCCTATGGCTGCAATGATGAAACAGTAGATGGTTAGGTAGATTATGACCGCGACTATGCCGATGAGTTTGCGGCTACGTTCTGGGATTTTGGTCGTCATATTGTTTCCTCTATATAGGTTTGGATTAAGCTGCTTGGCGGATAAAGTCAATATTGACTTGTTTTTTGAACGTTTATTTTTTAAGAATGGAGCATATTCATTCGATTAGGTAAGAAATGCAGAAAAATATTTTAGCGCAGCAGATTTGGCTTTGGACCATTTGTTTTTTCATCGGCCTGATGGTTGTGGTTGGCGGGGCGACGCGGCTGACCAATAGCGGGCTATCGATTACTGAATGGAAGCCGATTATGGGGGCGATACCGCCTTTGAACGCACAGGATTGGTTGATTGCGTTTGAGAAATATAAATTAATACCTGAATATTTATTTGAACATGCTGACATGACGGTTGAGAGTTTTAAGTCTATTTTTTGGTGGGAATGGTCGCATCGGTTTTTAGGGCGATTTGTGGGTATATTGTGGTTTGTACCATTTGCTTATTTTTTGGTGCGTAAGCAGATTGTCAAAGGCTATATGGGGAAATATTTAGTGCTTGGCCTGTTGGGTGGTGCGCAGGGTGTTTTGGGCTGGTATATGGTGATGAGCGGTTTGGTGGAGCGGGTTGATGTGAGCCAATATCGCTTGGCGGCGCATTTGGGCTTAGCGATATTTTTGCTGGCCTTGAGTTTTTGGTATGCTTTGGAATTGGGCACATTACGCAAATGGAATGCTGACAAACCGGCTATGCCGAAGCGCAAGCGTGGGGTGTTTGCTTGGTTTTTATTGATCGTGATATTTGTGCAAATATTGTTGGGGGCATTGGTGGCCGGTACGGATGCCGGCATGGCTTATAATACCTGGCCATTAATGGGGGATTTGTTCATTCCGGATGGGTTATATGATTTAATGCCGGCTTGGTTGAGTGTGTTTGAGGATGTGACGACCATTCAGTTTAACCACCGTATGTTGGCTTATTTTATTATTGTTTTGGTTGGTGTGCAGGCGGTGTTTATTTATCGTAATGAAACCAGTAATGAAAAATTGCGGCGTAGCTTGATATGGGTGAAGTTGGCTTTGTTGGTGCAGATTGGTTTGGGCATTATGACTTTGCTGACCTTTGTGCATTTGCATACGGCTCTGGCTCACCAAATTGGGGCGGTGATTTTGTTGATGTTGTCTATTAATCACATTTATAAAATTGCTTATGAATATAAATAAGCTTGCCATAAGATGAGCACAATTGGGGCTTAAACAAAGTCGATTGTGATTATTGGTAGATGAAATGAAGAATCTAAAAGCCTATATATTGATTTTAACCCTTAGCTTATTGCCGCTGAGTTTTGTGACGCCTGCCGTTGCTGAAACTGTGCAGGTTGAGTTTAAAGTGGTTGATATGCAGGGGCTGACCGACCAATATAAAGTGCGCAAAATACTATCTGCCTTAGAAGGCATTGAAAAAGTAATTTTGACTGATGGTGATGACATTGTCTTCATGGTTTTTGAAGATGAATTGAGCAGTTTGTTTGACATTAAAACCGCATTGGCTGCGCAGGGTTACCCAGTAACTGAAATGAAGCGGCTTTAACTGATTTGCAAAATTAACTTTAAAACCAGCAAAATTCATAAATTTACAAAATAATTGGCTTTGCGGCTTGTAGTTGCGTTTATAATCTTTATATCTTGCATACAGATTTACACGATGTGAGCTTATAAATATGCTTGAATATTTTCAATTATTAGGTGGTTTGGTTTTGCTGCTAATCGCAGGTGATGCGCTGGTTTCTGGCGCGGCAAGCCTGGCGATAAAATTTAAAATTTCGCCTTTATTGATTGGCCTGACAGTGATTGCTTTTGGTACCAGTGCGCCTGAGCTTTTTGTATCGCTCAAAGCGGCCTTTAATGGCACGCCCGGCATTGCGATTGGTAATGTGGTGGGATCGAACATAGCAAATATATTATTGGTGCTTGGGTTGCCTGCGATATTTTACAGCATGAATGCGGATAATGAAGATGTTCGCAAGAATGTGAAAGTGGTGCTGTTGGCATCGTTTGTATTTGCCGCCTTGGTATTGACTGGGGTTTTGGCGTGGTGGCATGGGGCGATATTGTTTGCGGGCATTATTTTATTTTTATCTTTTGAAGCCAAAAAATCACGCAGTAAACGTAAAAATGGTGAACATGATTATTCGGAAATTGAAGATGAGTTAGATGCCACGCCGAAGCGTGGGTGGAAGATTGCTTTGTTTTTGCTGTTTGGTATGGCTGGGTTGCCGATTGGGGCGCATTATTTGGTAGAAGGTGCTTCGAGTATCGCGCTAGACTTTGGCCTGAGTGAAGCGGCGATTGGCTTGACTGTGGTGGCGTTGGGCACGAGTTTGCCGGAGCTGGCGGCGGTGTTTTCGGCAGTGCGGCGCAAAGATTCTGATCTGGCGATTGGTAATATTTTAGGCTCTAACTTATTTAACATGTTGGCGGTGATGGGTTTGACGGCGCTGGTGCATCCGGTGGCAATACCTGCTTCTATCATCAATGTGGATATATGGGTGATGTTGGCGGTGACTATATTGTTATATTTGGTGATCACACGGATTAAAAAAATTAGCACCATTGTTGGCGCGACGTTTACGGCGTTTTATGTATTTTATATATTCACGGCGCTTGGTTAGGGGGTAGGTATGAGTTTTGCGAATGCTGACAAGAATGAACGGCATGTTTTTATTCATGGGATGAAATTAAAAGCCTCGATTGGTATTTTTGACCATGAGAAGGCACGCAAGCAGATGATTATCATTGATGTTGACTTGGTGGTTGATGATGTGCCGCATAATGACGAGATTGAAAATGTAGTCAACTATAAGCTGATTGTTGAAGACATTGAGGCTTATGTTGAGGCTGGGCATGTCTTATTGGTTGAGGCTATGGCTGAGAATATTGCTGACATTTGCCTGAAAGATACAAAAGTGAAGCGGGCTTTGGTGAAGATTGAAAAGCCTGAGGCGTTTATTCATGTTAGCGGCGTTGGTGTGGCTGTGGAACGCTGCCAGAAATAGTGTTTTTTGATTGGTCTGGTTGCGTGAATCTGCTATAGAACAAATAATGAACGATGTGATTTCTGGCCCTGAGCTGATAAAACAATATGCCCAAACTCTGCCTAACAAACCCGGTGTTTACCGGATGTTTGCTAAGGATGGCCGGCTTCTTTATGTCGGTAAGGCTAAGAGCTTGATTAAGCGGGTGATGAGTTATAGCCGCATCAGTAGCCAATCTAACCGCATTGTGAATATGATTTTACAGACTCATTCTATGGAGTTTGTGACCACGCAGTCTGAGAGCGAAGCTTTGTTGCTTGAGGCCAATTTGATTAAGCGGTTGCAGCCTAAATATAATATTTTGCTGCGTGATGATAAGAGTTTTCCTTACATTTTGATTAAGCGTGACCATGAGGCGGCACAGATTGTAAAGCACCGTGGGGCGCGCAAGCCTAAGGGTGAATATTTTGGGCCATTTGCGGCAGCGGGGGCGGTTAACCGGACTATATCTATTTTGCAACGGGCGTTTTTGTTGCGCACTTGCACTGACAGTTATTATAATGCGCGGTCGCGGCCTTGTTTGCTTTACCAAATTAAGCGGTGTGCTGCGCCTTGTACGGGGGAGATTTCGCTTGATGATTATGAGCAGCTTGTTACGCAAGCTGGGGATTTTTTAAAGGGTAAGAGTAGTGACATTCGGCGCGAGATTCAGGTGAATATGAATAAGGCGTCAGAAGAGATGGAATATGAGTTGGCGGCGTTTTACCGTGACCGCATGGCGGCTTTGACGATGATCCAATCTGATGACAAAGTGAACCCGACGACGATTGTTGAGGGGGATATTTTTGCTTTGTTTATGCAGGGTGGACAGGTGGCCATTCAGGTGTTTTTTATTCGCGCTGGGCAGAATTGGGGCAATAGATGTTATTATCCGAAGATTGATAAGGAGCATGAAGCTGCTGATATTCTTGAGAGTTTTATTGCGCAATTTTATGACAACAAGCCTTGCCCGAAGCAGTTGATTGTATCGCATGAATTGCCTGAGGCTGTATTGTTAGCTGAGGCTTTGGGGAGCCGCATTGGGCATAAGGTTGAGATTATCTGCCCGAAGCGTGGTGACAAGATGAATATGATGCGCCAAGCTTTGCGCAATGCCGAGGAGGCGTTGGGGCGGAAATTGGCGGAGACGTCTAGCCAGCGG
>NVUS02000320.1 GCA_002402005.2 OCS116 cluster bacterium
AATGGTTTTTTCGCCGGTTAGGGCGTATGACCGCGCCAGTGACAATGCGGTGATTGTTTTGCCCTCTTTGGGCAGAGTTGAGGTGATGGCAATCACTCTGGCGCGTTTTTGCTCTTTGCTTTCATGTTTAAATTTATAATTGTCTAACCCGACCCGCAACATGCGGATGGATTCGGAAAATCGCGACAGCGGAAAATTGACAATGACATTCTGATCATCGGCTTTTTCATAAGCCGGGATGATGCTGATCGGCGGTGCGCCCAATACCGATTTAACCTGTTCTGCCGAGGTGAAGCCACCGATTAATTTATCACGAATAATGGCCAAAGCCAGCCCAATCAACAGGCCAAAGATCACCAAACCAAGCGCCAATAATTTCTTATTGGGTTTTATCGGCTCTTCCGGCGGGAAAGCCGTGGCAATCACCCTGACATCTGGGATGAGAATGCCAATTTTCTGCTCCACCTGGCTATATTTGGCCGATTCAAGCTCATATAATCTGCGTTTACTGGCAATGTCTGTGGTCAGCCGGTACAGAGCCAAAGATACATCTTGCGGTAGATTTTGTGCGGAAAATAGCTTTTGTCTGGCGATACGCACCGTGTCAATTTGTGCCTGTGCGTGGTCAATGGCTTGGTTTAAATTGTCTCGTAAATTCACTGCCAAATCTGCGAAATTGGCATCCATTTTTTCCAGCTCCTGCTGCAAATCGAATTTATCATCACCACTTAAGTTTGGCGCTTGCAATTGCTGGCGAATGGTCTGATATTGCGCAAATAAAGACCCAATTTGGGCATCATCCGAAAAGCCGGTTAGGAGCGTATAATCCTTGGCCACTGTCGCCCGGTCAATTTGTGACAATTGTAGAGTTTTGGCTAATTTTACCGCAAGCCGCGTAGTGATTTCACGGCGCAAATTTTCCAATTCACGACGCACTTCGGCCGAAGCTAACTTGCTTGATTGGGTTTGGATGAAATTCTCGACTTGAAATTGATAATCTTGAATTTCCTCTGACAATTTATTGAGCTGGCTTCGCAATATATCGGCCGCTTCGCGTATCGAGTTGGCCTTACTTTCAATTTTTTCGCTTAAATAAGATTTGGTGATGTTGTTGGCAATGTCGGCCGCGCGTTGTGGTGAGGGGGAGATGGCGCTGATCTCAATAACATGGGTGCGCGGGGTGCGGGTGACCGATATATTCTCGCCCAATTGGGTTAAATAGCCCATTAAATCTTGGCCAGACAATTGGTTATAAGTTCTGAATACACTGTTGGCTTGTGCGGTTTGTTGGGTTGCAAATAATGAAAATAACTTTTCTTTCAGGCCGTTCACATTGTAATCGGCGCTGTTCCACAATTGCAAATCCCGGATGGTGCGCAACAAGGTTTTGTTGGATTTAACAATCTCAACTTCTGTGCCCAATCTATAATCAAGGCCATTGCCGCCGCCAGTCTCTACATCTAAACCGACCAATTTAGACTGGCCAGCATCGACCACAAATTTTGCGGTGGCTTTGTATATCGGGGTTAGTGAATAAATTATCGGCAGGCCGATGATGAGAATGAGGGCAAATGCAAAAAACACATATTTTTTCTGCCGCCGGATGATGTGCCAATAATCTATAATGTTGGTGGTTTGTGACTCATGGGTATTATAAATGTCAAAATTGGGTTGCTCAAATTTAAAAGCGTTATTTTCTGTTGCCACTCTATGCCCCCCCTTACTGATTACAAAACTATTTATATCGGCTGTATGGCTTGCAAATAAACGGTTATAGCCATTATACAACTATGGCTTGACGCATTATACAACTTTAGGTTAATGATTATTAACTAATTTTCTAGCATAAACTTAAGTTTAAGTAAAATGGCGGTTGCGGTGTTTAGACGTATATTCATAGTGGGGATTGCCCTTATAGCTTCCGTCGGGCTGGCGTTTGCTGCCGAATCTGAGTTGGTGGCAAGAATTGAAAAAATTGCAATTGACTCACCAGAGCAAATACCCGCCATCATGCGAGAAATTGCCGAAACCGAACCGCAATTTGCCGCCATAGCGGTCGGTAAAATTGCTAAATTTACCCCACAATTTCTGACCGAAGCGGTGAATATTTTGCTCCAAATCGCCCCGGAAGCGGCGGAAGAAATCATCCAAATACTCAGCAAAACCGCGCCGCAATTTATTGCCCAAATGGTCAGTATTGTGCTGAAAATAGCCCCTGAAAAAATTACCAATATTATTCAAATCATTGCGCAAGCCGAGCTTTCGGACGAGATTCAACAACAAGTGGCTGACCTAATCAACACCGCAACAGCCGACGAAAACCTGCCCAATGCCGCAAGCGCAAGCTAATGAGGCCTGCTCATCTGCTGACCTTTGGTTGACTCTCGGCCAAGCATACAATATGAATTATGGTTAACCATTGGCATTGTGATCGATAAATATAGATAACTTAATTTGAAATATAGGGAGAGTGATGACCTATTTAGGTTTTGAATTCGAGAAGAGGCTAAGCGCCAAACAACCATATTTATCATTGGTTGGCTTTCGGCTTTTTGACATCACAATCTCTATCATTGCCCTGATCATGTTTGCGCCTTTGATGATATTCATCGCGTTGCTGATTAAATTCAGCTCTAAAGGCTCGGTTATATTCACTCAGCAGCGTTACGGTCTGAACCAAAAGAAATTCACCATTTATAAATTCCGTTCCATGCATGTCGGCAAAGGCAATCAGGCGTTTTTGCAATGTGCTCAAAATGACATTCGGGTGACATTCGCAGGGCGTTTGTTGCGCAAATTTAGCCTCGATGAGCTGCCGCAGTTTTTTAACGTATTGCGCGGCGAAATGGCGATTGTTGGCCCACGCCCGCATGCGGTCGAAAT
Source organism: OCS116 cluster bacterium (assembly GCA_002402005.2). GTDB lineage: Bacteria > Pseudomonadota > Alphaproteobacteria > Rhizobiales > OSC116 > OCS116. Next base: position 2,884 of record NVUS02000320.1, read on the forward strand.
GGATGATGAATATATAAAATCCATCGCCAATTATGCCAAACGTTTTGCGGTTAAACCCGGCATAACGGGCTTGGCTCAAATCCGCGGGTTTAGAGGTGCAACGGATACATTGGAAAAAATCGTC
>NVUS02000321.1 GCA_002402005.2 OCS116 cluster bacterium
GGCATAATTCTGTTCAACATCTGCCACATATAATTGTTTCAACACCGGTGCAAAAATAATGCCGACTACCGGTTGGTGGTTTTTAATCAAGGCAATGTTAACCGTAAATTCGCCGCGTTTGTGAATAAATTCTTTGGTGCCATCCAACGGGTCAACCAAATAAAAGCTCTCATCTGTATCAGCAGATAATTTAGGCAATGCCCCTTCACTGGCCATTTCTTCGGCAATGATCGGGATGTTGGGGGTGATGCGTTTTAGCCCGGCGACAATAATGTCTTCGGCTAATCTATCGGCTTCAGTTACCGGGCTGGTATCTTGTTTGGTATAGATTTCAAAATCTTTTGCATATATCTGCATAATTTGTTGGCCAGCTGTAATGGCCAATTGCGATAGATGCTGAAGATATTGATTCATTATAAATCCTTTATTCTTAAATAGAGCGCTATACATGTTACTTAATATAGGGTTACCAAAAAAAATCAATTTGTTACGACCTTAGAAGCATTTTGTTAAGTATTTTTCTGTTAAATGTCCTCAAGAATTCAATGAGGAGGCCATAATGAGCCAAACAAATTTAGGTGAGTTAGAACTTGCTGCCCTATTGTGTAGCCGTGTATGTCACGATGTGATTAGCCCCGTCGGGGCCATTGCCAATGGTTTAGAAGTGCTAGAAGATGAAAAAGATGAGCAAATGAAAGAATTTGCCATGAATCTCATCAAAAAATCAGCAACCCAAGCTTCGGCTAAATTGCAATTTGCCCGCTTGGCATTTGGCGCTGCTGGCAGCGCCGGTGCACATATTGACCTGATGGATGCAAAATATGTAAGTGAAGCTTTTGTCGATAAAGACAAAGTGACTCTAACATGGCAAGCGCCTGTGGCGACCATGGGTAAGAATAAAGTCAAATTATTACTCAATCTATTGTTGGTGGCTTTGACCACCATCCCACGCGGTGGCTCTATCGATGTTTCGGTTGATGATGATGTTGAAAATGCTGCCTTTTTATTAAAAGCAACTGGCAAAGCCGCCAAGATTGCCGAAAATATGAACGGCTTATTGGCCGCTGAAGTGGCTGCCGAAAGTATAGATGCCCGAGACGTGCAAGTTTACTATACCGGTTTGATTGCTCGTGCCATTGATATGGATGTTATTTTGGACATTGATGGTGAAGACGTGACCATTGGTGCGGTGGCAAAAGAATAGTTAGTTTAAGCCACTTAAGTTTAAAGCATTTGAGTTTAAGAAAATGAGTTATTTAACTGTAATTGTTAAGTAAAACCAAGAAGAAAAAGGGGGTTTATAGGTGAAAGTCGGGGGACGTTCGAGAGTAAGGGTAAAATTATTCATATTTAAGTAGTTGATTCTTAAAGTGAATAATCGAAATACTGAGTTTATTGTATCATTTTGGTATTAGTCAATTCAAAATTAACCCTTTCATCGCACACTAAGCCTTAAAACCAATATCGTTAAGTATAAGGTGCGGATGCAATATGGATGATCTATTAAGTGAATTTTTAACTGAAACAGTTGAAAGCCTCGACGTTGTCGACGTTGAATTGGTGAAATTTGAAAAAGACCCTAACAATCAAGATATATTGGGTAATATTTTCAGATTGGTTCATACCATAAAAGGAACATGTGGTTTCTTGGGTTTGCCGCGGCTTGAAGCGTTGGCACATGCTGGCGAAACTCTGATGGGTAAATATCGCGATGGCGCACCAGTGACCACCGAGGGTGTGACCATCATCCTAAAATCACTAGATGCCATTAAAGACATTTTGGCTGAGCTTGCTGAAAGTGAAGTTGAGCCAAAGGGCAATGACGATGTTTTAATCGAGCAATTGCACACCTTATCAGAAGGCAAAACATTAGCCGAAGCCAATGAAGTGGTGGCCAGCGCCCCGTCAAAAGTTGAAGCTGCAGCAGCACCGATCTCCGATGGCGAGCGTGATGACTCATCAGCGATTAAAATTGTTGAACGCGAATTGAAACCAGGTGAAGTGACACTTGATGATTTAGAAGCCGCCTTTAATTCTGCCCCAGGGCCAGATGATGAAGTGGAAGCCGCTCCTGAACCAGAAGTGGCCGCAGCGCCAGAACCCACTCCGGCACCTAAAGTTGCCGAAGAAGGCAATGCAAAACGCGACAAAGCTTTACAACCACAATCCATCCGGGTGAATGTAGATACGCTTGAGCAATTGATGACAATGGTGAGTGAGCTTGTGCTGACCCGTAACCAATTGTTAGAAATTTTGCGCCGCCAAGATGACAATGAATTTAAAGTGCCATTGCAACGCCTGTCCAATGTAACCGCTGAGTTGCAAGAAGGTGTTATGAAAACCCGCATGCAACCGATTGGCAATGCATGGCAAAAATTACCCCGCATCATTCGCGATCTGTCCAACGATTTGGATAAGAAAATTGATCTTGAAATGATCGGTGCCGAAACTGAGCTCGATCGCCAAGTTCTAGAAATGATCAAAGATCCGCTCACTCATATGGTGAGAAACTCTGCTGATCATGGTTTGGAAACCACAGCCGAGCGTATCAAAGCTGGTAAAAGTGAAGTTGGTAAAGTTAAATTAAGCGCTTATCATGAAGGTGGTCACATCATCATCGAGATTTCTGATGATGGCCGCGGCTTAAACACAGCTAAAATTAAAGAAAAAATTCTGAAAAACGAATTGGTCACTGAAGACGAATTGTCTCAAATGACTGAAAACCAAATCCACAAATTCGTATTTGCGGCTGGTTTCTCGACCGCTGATGTGGTGACTTCGGTTTCTGGCCGTGGTGTGGGCATGGATGTGGTGCGTACCAATATCGAGCTTATCGGTGGCAATGTTGATCTGGTGTCGATTGCCGGCAAAGGCTCAACCTTTAAAATTAAAATTCCGTTGACCCTAGCGATTGTATCGGCGCTTATTGTAGGCATTGATAATCATCGTTATGCCATTCCGCAATTGGCGGTGGTTGAGCTGGTTCGTGCCCATGGCGATAGCGAACATCGGATTGAAAAAATTAACAATAGCCGCGTGCTACGTTTGCGTAACAAATTGCTACCTTTGGTGCGCCTGAGCGACATTCTAGACGTAGAAGCCCCAGCACCGGTTGAACAAAAAGATGAAGATGGCAACGTCATTCCGATTGATGATAGCTTGGATGAAAATGGCTTTATCGTGGTCATTCAAGTTGGCCCACAAACCTTTGGTATTGTGGTCGATAAGGTATATGACACTGAAGAGATTGTGGTCAAACCAAAATCTAGCTTGTTGCGTAACATTGATATGTTCTCGGGCAATACCATCCTTGGTGATGGTAGCGTGATTATGATTATCGATCCAAACGGCATGGCCAACCAAATTTCTAACGATGTGGGTGGTGATAGTTCTGAAGAGGATGCTGCAGAGCAGCTGAAGAAAGATAAATATTCCAATCAAACGACTTCGCTTCTCTTATTTAAAGCCGGTACTGATGAGCCAAAAGCTGTGCCACTTTCATTGGTGACACGTTTGGAAGAAATTAATGTAGCTGATATTGAACCGTCCGCTGGTCGTGATTTGGTGCAATATCGTGGTCAATTGATGCCATTGCTTTACATGGAAGGCCATCATGAGATGAAAGAATCTGGTCGCCAACCGGTCTTGGTATTCTCCGATGATGATCGCTCTATGGGCCTTGTGGTTGATGAGATTTTAGACATTATTGATACCAATTTGAACATTGAAATTAACGTGCCACAACCGGGCGTATTGGGCAGTGCCCTGATACGTGGTCAAGCGACCGAAATTATGGATGTAGGTTATTATCTACCACAAGCCTTTGATGATTGGTTCGAGCGCCGCGAGCAAGGTGATAGCTTTAGACAAAAACGTCTGCTGTTGGTTGATGACAGCTCATTCTTCAGAAACATGCTGTCGCCTGTATTGTCAGCCGCTGGTTATGATGTTGTGACTGCGGTTGACCCGATTGAAGCGCTTAAATTGTTGCGTGATGACCCAGATCAATTTGACATTGTGGTGAGTGACATCGAAATGCCAAATATGGATGGTTTCGAATTTGCCGAAACATTGAATAAAGATGATAAATTGAAGCAATTGCCCATCGTGGCTTTGTCTTCACATATTTCACCAGGTGCGATTGAACGTGGCCGTGAAGTTGGCTTCTATGATTATGTGGCTAAGTTTGACCGTGAAGGTTTGGTGACCGCCCTAAAAGAAACACTTGAAACTGAAGGAGAGGCCGCATGATTGACGAAACAAGCAATAACGGGTCTGAAGAATATATCACTGTGGTGATTGCTGGGCAATTATTTGGCCTGCCTATTTTAGAAGTTCAAGATGTATTTATGCCGGAAACCATTACATCTGTGCCGTTGGCCGCCTACGAAATTGAAGGCGTGCTTAACTTGCGTGGCCGCATCGTGACTGCCATTAATATGCGCCGACGTCTTGGCGTTACAGAATCAGTCGACAGCCAAGAAATTATGGCTGTGGGCATCGAATATAAAGAAGAATCATATGGTTTAATCATCGATGATGTTGGTGAAGTTTTGAAATTGGATATGAAGAATTTCGAAGCCAACCCTAGCAATCTAGATCCAAAATGGGCGGCGGTTTCAGCTGGCGTGTTTAGATTGGAAAAAGAACTATTGGTGGTATTAGATGTTGTAAAAGTGCTTGATATCATTCAATCACAAGCTGCTTAAGGTGAGTATTATGAAAACATGTTTAGTTGTAGATGATTCAAGTGTTATCCGTAAAGTGGCGCGTCGTGTGCTCGAGGAGCTTGATTTTGAAATTTTAGAAGCTGAAGATGGCCAAAAGGCTTTGGATCAGTGTTATGAAAGCATGCCAGAAGCAATTTTGCTGGATTGGAATATGCCGGTCATGGATGGGCTAGAATTCCTAATGCAATTGCGTTCTAGCAAAAATGGTGACAAGCCAAAAGTTATTTTCTGCACAACAGAAAATGACATTTCGCACATCGCCCAAGCGGTTCAAGCCGGTGCTGATGAATATATTATGAAGCCATTTGACCGTGAAATTCTTGAGAATAAATTTCAAGAAGTTGGTTTGATTTAGTTTATTTGATTTCTTAAAAATCAAACCTTGGCTTTGTTTGGTCAAGGGTAGGGCTTTCTTGTATTGAGCCTGTCATGAAATAGTATTGAGTATACGCTTTTTTGTTTGGAGTTTCCCATGAGCGTGAGTGACAAATATATGAAATCCCGCCACCATAAGGTGCGGGTGATGATTGTGGACGACAGTGTTGTCGTGCGCGGCATGTTTAGCAAATGGCTGGAAGGCCTGGCTGACATCGAGGTGATTGCCTTGCATCGCAATGGCAAATTGGCGGTCGATAACATCGCCAAAGATAAGCCTGATGTTGTGTTGCTTGACATTGAAATGCCTGAAATGGATGGCATTACAGCTCTGCCATTATTGATCAAAAATTATCCTGATGCCAAAATTGTTATTTCGTCGACGCTAACCACGCGCAATGCCGAGATTAGCCTGAAAGCTATGGCTTTAGGTGCGGTTGACTATGTGGCCAAGCCACATGGCGCTGGTGGTTTGACGGGCGCGACGGAATTTAAAGCCGAATTGATTCAAAAAATCCGTGTATTTGGCGGGGTTGTTGACCCGGTGCTTGCTGGCGGTGCTGGCAAGGCTGGTTTTAAAGCCACCAGCGCGGTGCGCGCGGTGGTAGGTAGTGCTGGCGCATCTAGAGCGCGCGCCACGGCCACACAGCCGTCTGCACGGCCCAACGCGATGTCCCGTGCGACACCTACAGCGCGGGCGGCAGTCTCCCCCAAAACAGCGCCGTCTATTGTTGGGCGGGCAAAAGCCAGCACAACATCTGGTAAATTACATCCCATTTCAGCCATGTTGCCCAAAGCTGTGGTGATTGGATCGAGTACCGGTGGTCCACCGGCGCTTATTGAGCTGACCAAAGCTATCACCAAAGATATTGAGCACATTCCAGTGTTCATCACCCAGCATATGCCGGCCAGTTTTACTAAAATTTTGGCGCAACATATTGCCAAGGCCACTGGCCGTGCGTGTAAAGAAGCTGAACATGGTGAAGCGGTTAAGAATGGCATAATATATATTGCCCCTGGCGGCAAGCATATGAGCCTAACCGGCACCGGTTTTAGTGTGAAAATTAAATTAGATGATGGCCCGCAGATTAATTTCTGCAAACCATCTGTCGATCCTTTGTTTATGACGGCAGCGAGCATTTATAAAAAATCGCTCTTGTCAGTTATCCTAACGGGAATGGGTAATGATGGCACGCCAGGTGCGGGTCAGGTTATCAAACAAGGTGGCACTGTGTTAGTGCAAGATGAGAAAACCAGCGTTGTTTGGGGCATGCCGGGTGCGGCATTTCATGCTGGGGTGGTTAGCCAAGTGCTGCCGCTTAAGCAAATTGGTCCCAAAGTAGTGAATATAGTCCGAGGTAAAGTGTAATGAGTATTGACAGTCGTGATTTTGAATATCTACGTGATTTCCTAATGAAGAGTTCTGGCCTCGTGGTCAAACCTGAAAAAGAATATTTGCTGAAAAGCCGGCTAGAGCCGCTGGCACGTTCGCAAGGTATGGAGTCTATCTCTGAGCTGGTGAGCAAAATGAAATCGCCAACCGCGCGTGATTTGCAGATCACCGTTACCGATGCGATGACCACCAATGAGTCATTATTCTACCGTGACAAAACGCCATTTGAGCATTTGGACAAAATCATGTTGCCCTATTTGCTAGAAGCCCGTAAAGCCAAACGCCGCGTACGCATTTGGTGTGCAGCTTCATCGACTGGCCAAGAACCATATTCAATCGCCATGTCGCTTAAAGAGCAAGCGGCCAAAGTGGCCGGCTGGAATTTCGAGATTTTAGGCACAGACATTTCCAAAACCGTGCTGGCCAAAGCCAGCTCGGGTGAATATACCCAGTTTGAAGTGCAACGCGGTTTGCCGATTAAATTATTACTCAAATATTTCACTCAACAAGGTGAAAATTGGGTGTTGAATGAAGACATTCGCAAAATGGTCAAATACCAAGAGGGTAACTTGCTCGCAAGCTTCTCTAACATCGGCAAATTTGACATCGTATTTTGCCGCAATGTGTTGATTTATTTTGATTTAGAAACCAAAAAGCAAGTGCTTGAAAAAATTGCTATGCAGATGGACAGAGACTCATATTTATTGCTCGGCGCTGCCGAAACAGTGATGGGTGTTTGTGATAAATTTGAAGCGGTTAAAGGTGCACGCGGGCTTTACAAAATGAAATAGGGTTCGGGGTTTTATAGAATTCTGAATTTCTATCTATCCCTTGTGTCCATTTAAAGGTCATTTCACCCCGAGGGCACTTCCTCGCTTCGCTTACGGCGCAGTGAGCGCGACGGCGGCTGTTCGAAGCCGCCGCCGGCTAACGCGCGGACCGAAGAATGCCTGTGGTGCAAGTGTTAACAGTGAGCTTAAGCGAACGTATAAATGAAGTACCCGAGTATCGGCAGGATGTTTCCCAGTGTCGGTTGTGAAAAGACAGTTGGCTGGTAATCAATGCTCTGGAAGCTTGCATTTTTGTTTGGCACTGCACCCCAAGGGCACTTTGTCGCTTCGCTCGGGCGCGCTCGTTCGCTCCGCTCTCTAGCTAAGCCACTCAGCCGCTGGTGGGACGTGGATTCA
>NVUS02000322.1 GCA_002402005.2 OCS116 cluster bacterium
CAAGAGAGCGAACGCCATCGTGCCGAATTCCAATTGGTTACAGATCGCTTTACGCAAGCGCTGGATGTGGATGAAACCATTTCACAACTGCTAGCCACCGAAGGCTTTACCACTTTGGAAGAAGTGGCTTATGTCGCGCCCGAAGAAGTGTCAGCCATTGAAGGCTTTGATGCCGATACAGCGACCGAAATTCAACAACGTGCGGTCGAATATCTAGAAAAACGCCAAGCTGAGCTAGAAGCCAGATGTGGCGAATTGGGCATTGAACCTGATCTGATCGGTATCACCAGCATGACCACCGAAATGTTGGTGCGCTTGGGTGAAGAAGAAATTGTATCGGTTGATGATTTTGCCGGTTGCGCATCTGACGACCTTGTGGGTTGGACAGAACGGGTAAAAGGCGAAACGATCAAAGAAAAAGGCTATTTTGATGGCCTAAATGTTGAACGTACTACAGCCGAAGCCATGATCATCGAAGCGCGTATCCACGCGGGTTGGATTGAAGCTGAACCCGAAGTGGCCGAAGAAGATGCCGCTGAAGGCGAAGAAGCTGAAACTGAAGCCAATGCCGAAGTTGAAGCCGAAGCTGAAACCCAAGCAACCGACCAAGACGAGGCATAATATTAATGAGCGAAACCCCGAATAAGCCAGTGCAAAATTTTAAGCCCAAGCAAGTTGACGACACGCGTAAATGTGTCGCCACTTCAACTGTGCTTGAAAAACCACAAATGCTGCGCTTCGTGGTTTCGCCCGACAATCTGGTCACGCCCGACATCAAAGCAAAATTGCCCGGGCGCGGCGCGTGGGTCACGGCCGAAAAAACCATGGTCGAGCAAGTCATTGCCAAAAATCTGTTTAACAAAGCTTTTAAGCATAAAGTTAAAATTATGGATGGCATGGCCGATTTAATTGGCGATCTGCTCAAAAAAGATGTATTTGATGCCATCAGCATCTGCCGCAAATCTGGCGATTTGCAAATGGGGCATTTAAAAGCCGAAGAAAGCATACTGTCGGGTCGCACCCGCATTTATGTGGTGGCCAATGATGCCGGCAAAGATACCCGCAAAAAACTCACCGCCAAAATGCGCACCATTGTGGCAAAAAAAGGCAAGAAATGCTATATAATTGATCATTTTAGCACCGCAGAACTGGAAAAATGTTTAGGCCAATCCAAGGTCATTCATGTCGCCATTAAAACAGGGCCAATGGCCGTGTCTCTGCTGGCTAAAATCGAAAAATGGGACAGATATAATGGCAAGCAAAACATGATAACGATTATTGGCGAATAAATACGCATAAATTAGTCGCTTTTTTGGCGATAAAGGAATATAGGTAAGCGAACTTATATTATATGAGCACGATATGTCGGTAAATACGATATATATAGGTGCTGAACTAGATAAATGAGATAAAGATCCTATGACGGATAAAGACAATAATAATAGTGATGACGGTGGCCGCAAAAAACTGAGCCTTAAAGTCGGTGGCGATGCAGGTGCTGCACGTGGCGCTGGCGCTGGTCGTACGGTTGAAGTTGTAAAAAAACGCAAAAAAATATTTGTTCCGAATAAATCTGCCCCGCGGGCGTTTAACAAACCTGCCGGCAACAAGCCCGCTGGCGCTGGTGGCAATAAACCCCGCCAAGGTGGTAAAGGTGGCAATAAAGGCGGCCCAGCTGGTGGCCTGTCAACTTCTGAGCAAGAAGCCCGTAACCGGGCTTTGGCATTTGCCCGCGCCAATGCAGCCAAAGATGATGCCCGCCGCAAAGCTGATGAAGAAAGACGCTTAAAAGAAACCACTGATCGCCGCGCCAAACGCGCCGCTGATGAAGCCGAAGTGGTCGCACGTGAAGCCGCAAAAATTGCCAAAGAGCAAGAAGCTGTTGCCGCTGCAAAAGCTGCAAAAGAAGCGCCAGCCCAAGAGGCTGCACGCCCAACCGAACGCCAAGCTGGCCCGAACGCCACACGCAGAGGTGAAGAACGCAGCCGCACACCACAAAGACGCGATGGCGCTCAACGCGATGCCCGCCCTACAGGCGATCGTTCCGCACGCCCAACTGGCGATAGACCTGCCCGTCCCGGTGATAGATCTGCCCGCCCAACTGGCGCACGCCCACAAGGCGGTCGTCCAACACCGCGCGTTACAGGTGCTGCAGAATCAACTGAAACCAGCAAAGCCCCGCGCCGTACATTTGGCGTAGACGCCAAAAAAGGCGGCAATGATAGAAACCGCAACGCAACCCCTGCCCGCAAAGGCATGGCACCAGAGCGTAATCGTGGTCGCTTAACCCTATCTAACGCTTTGAATAATGATCCGCGCGAGCGCTCATTGGCATCCATGAAACGTCGTCAAAAACGTGTGCTTGCGCAACAACGTGGCATTCAAACCCCACGCGAAAAAGTATCACGCGAAGTGACCATTCCTGACATCATCACGGTGCAAGAACTTGCCAACCGTATGTCTGAACGTGCGGTAGATGTGATTAAAATCCTGATGCAACAAGGCCAAATGGTCAAACCATCAGACAATATCGATACCGAAATGGCCGAATTGATCGTGGAAGAAATGGGTCATACCGCCAAACGCGTATCAGAAGCTGATGTTGAAGAAGGCTTTATCACTGTTGAAGATGACGAAAGCAAACTCATCAAACGTGCGCCAATCGTTACCGTTATGGGTCATGTTGACCATGGTAAAACTTCATTGCTCGATGCGTTTCGTAACGCAGCTGTGGTTGATGGCGAAGCTGGTGGTATCACTCAGCATATTGGTGCTTATCAAGTCACCACTGATGCTGGCGATTTAATCACTTTCTTAGACACACCAGGCCATGCCGCGTTTACCGAAATGCGTGCCCGTGGTGCCAATGCGACTGACATTGTTATTTTGGTTGTGGCCGGTGATGACGGCGTGATGCCGCAAACCATTGAAGCCATCAATCACGCCAAAGCCGCTGGCGTGCCGATTATCGTGGCCATTAACAAAATGGACAAACCATCTGCCGATCCTGCTCGTGTGCGTAACGAATTGTTGCAACATGAAGTGTTTGTCGAAAGCATGGGTGGTGACATTCTGGAGGTTGAAGTTTCAGCCACCGAACGGATGAATTTGGATAAATTGCTCGAAGCCATCATGCTACAAGCCGAATTGATTGACATGAAAGCTAATCCTGACCGCCCTGCCGATGGCGTGGTGGTTGAGGCTAAGCTCGATCGTGGCCGTGGCCCTGTGGCGACAGTTTTGGTACAAAATGGTAGCATCAGCATTGGTAACATTGTCGTGGCAGGTACAACTTATGGCCGTGTGCGGGCGTTGATCGATGATCATGATCGCAACATTGCCAAAGCTGGCCCGTCTATGCCAGTCGAAATTTTGGGCCTAAATGCTGCCCCAAGTGCTGGCGAACCTTTCGCTGTGGTCGAAACTGAAGCCCGCGCACGTGAGCTAACCGAATACCGCATTAACAAAGCCCGTGATTTATCTAGCATTGTTGACAATGCTGGCATCACCAGCCTTGAATCCATGATGGAAAGCCTCAAAGCTTCTGAGATGAAAGAATTTAACATCTTGCTCAAAGGCGATGTACAAGGTTCTGTCGAAGCCATTTTGGGCGCATTGGGTAAATTGGGTAATGATGAGGTTAAGGCCCGCATCATCCATAGTGGTGTTGGCGCGATTAACGAAACTGATGTGGCCTTGGCCGCAGCGTCTAACGCCGTCATCATGGCGTTTAACGTAAGAGCCAACCCGCAAGCCAAAGAATTGGCCGAGCGCGAAGGCAATCAGATCCGTTACTATTCAATCATTTACAACTTAATTGATGATGTGCGTGACGCGATGAGCGGCATGCTTGACCCAACACTCAAAGAAAACTTCATTGGCTATGCCAGAATCTTGGAAATTTTCGACATCAGCAAATTGGGCAAAATTGGTGGTTGCAATGTTACCGAAGGCGTGGTGCGCCGTGGCGCTTCTGTACGCTTGTTGCGTGACAATGTGGTTATCCATGAAGGTAAACTTTCAACACTAAGACGCTTTAAAGACGAAGTGAAAGAAGCTGCCGTTGGCCAAGAATGTGGTATGGGCTTTGAAAATTATCACGATCTTAAAGTCGATGATATGATTGAATGCTTCGAAATTGAAGTGATCCAAAACAAATTGGAAGCTTAATCCATATATAGAATATTGGGGGGCGTGCAGAGTTTAAAGCTTGGCACGCCCTTTTGCATATTGAGGAATAAAAAATGGCAAAATTTAGTAAATCTGGCAAAGGCCCGTCACAGCGCCAATTGCGCGTTGGC
>NVUS02000323.1 GCA_002402005.2 OCS116 cluster bacterium
GGCAGTATTTCGGTGACAATCGACAAGGCGTTAATGCCGGGGTCAAACACCCCCAACCCGCCCGGTTGCCAAATCCAATCTTGCCCCGGGTGCCATCGCCGTACATCTTCCTTCCAAATCACGTCTACATTTTTTATTTCAAGTGTTTTGAGCTTTTGCTTGGCGATTGATACACCGGCAGCAAAGCGCGAATGCCAAGTGGCAAACAAGCTACAGCCATTATGGTGGGCAATGCTTTGCAACGCCACAACCTCGGACAATGTCGAGCCCGGCGGCTTTTCCAACATCACATCTAAGCCCGCTTCAAGTGCTGTCTTGGCTATGTCAAACCGCACTTGTGGCGGCACGCAAAGCGACACGGCGCTTATGTCCGCACGGGCGTTTATCATCTGTTTAATGTCAGTAAAATTATCAATGTCATCCAAAGCTGCATTGCGGCTTACAATCGCGGCAAGCTCATATTCATCACTGCGCGTAAGCGACGGCACATGCTGGTCAACAGCAATTTTACCAAGGCCGATCAGGGCGATTTTGGTGGTCATTTCAATTCCATTTAATTTTAACTTTGAAAATTTGCTTATTCTCAGTTTACACAAGTTATGATATAATGGTCAAATTCATATATAGCTAATAGTTATAACAAAATATATATATCAACTTAGCCAACAATTCCCATCCTTTTAAGGGCAATTAAATGACGAAAACTCCGGTTAACAATCTCAGCAGCCAAGATCGGCTCATTTCCCGCGGGTTAAAATTCAACCATTTAAGGCTGATCGCAGCACTGGGCGAAACCGGGCAAATCAGCGCCTCCGCCGCACAATTGCATATGGCACAACCCTCAGCCTCTCGGCTGCTTTCTGAGCTGGAATATATTGTCGGCAACAAGCTTTATAGCCGCCACCCTCGTGGCATTATACTCAATGAAACGGGTATATTATTGGCCAAAAAAGCCCGCCATATGCTGCGCGGACTGGATGATATGAATCGGCAAATTATCGAAACCGGCGAAGGCCTACGCGGCGTGGTCAACATTGGCGCGGTCACCACGCCCGCGCTCGAAATTATATTGCCAGTCATTCGCCACGCGCGGGTCACCCATCCCAATATCGAGATTTCAATCACCGTCGACACCAGCCCCAAATTAGCCGAAGGCATGCTCAATGGCAGCATAGATTTTTACATTGGCCGCATCACCGAGGAAATAGACCCAAGGCCATTTCACACCCGGGTGATTGGCATTGAGCCTTTGGTGCTAATTGTGCGGGCTGATCACCCTCTCACCCGCGAAGCGCCAAAAGATTTGAATGATTGCACCAACTATGATTGGGTGCTGCAGTCTTCGGGTGAATTAATGCGCCACGCGGTCGAAAAATACTTCTCCGAACGCGGTTACAAAATGCCAACCCAAATTATCAGCACCAGCAGCGTGATGATGACCTTGGCCATCATCAGCCAGTCAAATTCAATCGCCCCGGTATCTCACCCAATTGCAGATTTTTATGGCGATAGAGGTGATGGCATTCCCGGCCGCATCGCCCGCTTGCCAATAGCAGAAGACTTATATGTAGCAGATTATTCGCTCATTTCGGCCGCCGATCGGGAACTATCACCAGCGTCAGAGGCCATATTCAACTTGGTCAGCAATCGATTAGACATTAACAAACCAAACAACGACTAAGCGCGAGCTTGTTTTTGCAGCATATTTGGCTTCCACGGGTTATCAAGCGGCAAACCAAATTGATCAATTGCCAATTCAAAAACATCACCATCCTGCATTTTTGTATCTGGGGTCTGGAACCGCTCAAACGGCGAGAATAATTGAATGAAAACATCAGCCGTATGACTGGTTTCAAATTTAAACTTCACCCGTGGATAAGCGATAAAAATTTCATTTAACGACAACCTGTCTTTATAAATAACCTGACCGTTTCTGACTTGGCTTAAAGTGCCCATAATGGCTTCCGGCAAATCACCCGTTAAAATTTCAGGCCCCAACGAAACGGCATCTTCACCCACTTGCAATGACAGTGGCGCGGCTCGATGGCTAATTAGCTCGGTTGGTAAAATATAAGCCATACAAAAGCCAACGGTGAACAAATTCCCATCTTGCCCAACCACACTTATTTCGGCAATTTTCGGCATTGTGCGCATTTCTTGCAGGCCAGAAACATGCATATGAATATCGCTCGGCTTATCAATCGGGGTTATCAATTGGTGCCTATGGTGTAAATGGTGCAAATCCACGGCTTGCTCAAATTCCAAACGGTTGATTTGCTCGGCCAAAGTCAGGCCATTCTTAATGGATCTCATCACCAATTCATAGGTGCTGGATACGCCGCTAATGATGTAAGCCTCAGTGCCATCCCTGACCACAACACGGCTGTTGCCATCTAACGTTTTTATTTGAGAAAGTAACATTGTTTCATTCCTCTTTCACCCGCTGCATTACCGAATGCGCATGCCATCAGCATCAAAAAGCAAAGCCAATTGCATATCAAAACTCACCTTTATTTGGTCACCATTTTTAATATTGCGGCCATTTTGGGTTTCTAAAATTAAGGTTTCACCACCATCACTGCGGCCATAAATATAACTTTGCCCACCCAAATGCTCCAGCAAATCCACAGTTAAAGACAGCTCAATATCGCCATTCTCAACAAAATGTTCTGGCCGCACACCAACCGAAACCTGATCGCCGACTGATAAAGCATCACCATTCACCGCCAAGTCAAAACTCACACTCTCAAAGTCAATTAATTTTAAATTACATGATGTTGCATCTGTTTGTTGAATCACTGCCTTAAGAAAATTCATTCTCGGAGAACCAATAAAACCAGCCACAAATTTATTATTTGGGTCATCATAAAGCTCAAGTGGCTTGCCATATTGCTCTACAATGCCATCGCGCAAGACCACAATTTTATCGGCCAATGTCATGGCTTCGACTTGGTCATGAGTTACATAAATAATGGTGGTGGCCAATTGCTTGTGCAAGCGTGCAAGCTCAACCCGCATGTGCACCCGCAGCTCAGCATCAAGGTTGGACAATGGCTCATCAAACAAAAATACATCAGGGTGGCGCACAATGGCGCGGCCAATGGCTACCCGTTGGCGTTGCCCGCCCGATAAGGTGGCTGGCTTGCGATCTAGCAGCTCATCAAGGCCCAAAATGTCAGCCGCATCTTTAACTTGTTTGGCCACGTCTGGTTTATTCATACCGCCAAATTTAAGTGCAAAACCCATATTTTCACGCACCGTCATATGCGGGTATAAAGCATAGGTTTGAAACACCATAGCAATGCCACGTTTCGAGGGGTCGACATCATTCATCCGTGTGCCGCCAATGTGCAATTCACCCTCTGTAATGTCCTCAAGCCCAGCAATCATCCGCAATAATGTCGATTTACCGCAGCCAGATGGCCCGACAAACACCACAAATTCGCCCGATTCTATATCTAAATCGACACCCTTAATCACTTCAAGATTGCCAAAACTTTTGCGCACTTCGCTTAATTTAAGATCACTCATATTTTTCTCACTTTAATTTATTGCGCCTGAATTTCAATATTAACAATGCCCAACCGCTCACCAATCACCTTGGCCGAAATCAAACCTTTCTGGCCATTGCTACGCAGCCAAAAACCAGTTGTGCCAGCACGCAAACTCAACTCATTTGGGCCAATGATTGACGCTGGGCCATTCACTTCAACATGAATGCGTTGATTAAAAAACGGCATCACATTGCCGACTTGATCAAGCACCCGCACCATAAGGCGCACATCATCTTGGTCATCAGCGCTTATAATGGTTTCATCCGGCTCAACCTGTAATGTTGTCGGCTGTGGATCACGGCTAAACTCATGGCGCGCCACCTCCCTGCCATCAACATAGCCAATCACCTCAGCGCCTTCCCATTTCAAGCCCCATTCGCCCATGCCTTCCGCGCCAAAATGCTCCAAATTCAATATAAATGGCGGGTGCGGTAGATGCGGATAATTCACCCGGTCAGGTTGCAGATTCTCACTATAAGTGTCGCCATATCGCACTTTTATTTCGTTAACATTGCTCAATACAATCAGTGGCAATACACCACATATATTACGTTCTCCGCGCGCCCAAATGGTCACCGGTTTTAAAATCACTTCATCCGCGGGGTCACATTGGCTGCTATAGGCATAAGCGGCAAATTTTGGCTCGCGGAACATATCCAATACACCGTGATAACAAATCCGGTCACCCGAACCAAAATCAGCGTGGGTATTGTAATCAAACATACACCAGCCAATGCAGCCAGCAATATGGTCATCGCCATATGAGGCATTCAATACCGACAAATGCCGCAAGACATGTTCGGCAAGCCGGTCTTCTTGGTCATGCGCTTTGGTGGGGAACATATGGCCGTTATATTCAGTCACCAAATAAGGTACATTATGTTTCAAGCCAGTGGTTTCTTGCTGGTCGCGCAAGGCAATGCGCGGGCGGTTGTGATACGGCAATTCTTCTTGACCCTGAATGAAATCATTCATGGTGAAAACATCTTCCAAAAATTCACTATTTTCAATACATCTCACACCAGCTGTTTGGCGTGTGCCGTCCAGCTCATGCGCCACCTTATTGGTTTCAACATAAAAATCATGATCATCGGCAGATTCATTAATCCGCACACCCCATAGGATGATGGAAGGGTGATTCCAATCGCGCTCAATCATACGTTTAACATTGTCGATAGAGGTTTGTTTCCACCCCTCATCACCAATATGTTGCCACCCAGGTATTTCCTCAAATACCAGCAGGCCAATGCGGTCACAATGCTGCATAAAATATTTGGATTGCGGATAATGCGAGGTGCGTACCAAATTGCATTTGAGCATATTTTTCATAATGTCAGCATCTTTTTCCTGCGCGGCTTTGCCCATGGCATAGCCGGCATAAGGGAAAGATTGATGCCGGTTTAAACCGATAATTTTAAGCGGCCGGCCATTGAGCAGAAAGCCTTCCGGCGTAAATTCGGCCGTTCTAAACCCAAATTCATCACTCACATTGTCATGGCAATCGGCGCTGCTAAATTCCACCGCCATTTTATAAAGCGTTGGATTTTCAACATCCCACAACGACAGGTCAGCAAGGCCAGAGAATGAAACCACCGCTGAGTTAGATGTGATTTTTCCTTCTGTTTCTGAAATGAAATTGCCGTCAACATCACTCAACTGCACCTTAACAGTGCCAGCAACGGCCAAATCCTGCGGATTGTATAAATCACAACGCACTGATACCGATTTTGCATCCGTTAACTCATTGGCAGTTTCAATTTTAATGTTTGCAATCGAAATCGGGTCAACCACTTTCAACCAAACATCACGGTAAATACCAGCATAAGTCAAATAATCAATACGATCACCAAATGGCGGAATGTCAGGGTTTTCGCTACCATCAATTTTAACCGTCAACAAGTTGTCACCTTGGTTCAGTTTGCCCGTCAACCGTATTTCAAATGGCGTATAACCATCCGCATGCGCGCCAATTTGCGTGCCGTTTAAATAGACAACATTATCGGCCATCGCACCATCAAATATCAGGCTAACCTCTTTGCCCTCAAACGCCGCATCCCAAACAATTATTTTCTGATAAGTGAACGGTTTTTGATAATCCGCCTCATCAAAATAATTATATGGCAAATCCACCGCATTGTGCGGCAAAGTCACA
>NVUS02000324.1 GCA_002402005.2 OCS116 cluster bacterium
TCAATGTTTAAATTAACATCAACCATGGCAAGGTCTGCGCCTTTGCCGCTACGTACAATATGCATCGCTTTGATAATATCCTCTGCATGAAGAACTTTTGCGCCTTTGTCCATTGCCATTTTTGTGGCTGCGGTCAATTGACCACCTAATGTACCGATAATTAATAATCTCATAGCATTCTAGCTTTCACTCTTGATGATTTCTGTCATCGTCACGCCCAAACGGCCTTCTGTCATCACCACTTCGCCACGCGCCACATGGCGGTTATTGACATAAATATCGATGGCTTCACCAACTTTTCTATCTAACGGAATGATGGAGCCTTCTTCCATGTTCAACAATTCACTTACATCCATTAATGAGCGGCCCAAAATGGCACTCACCGTCACCGGCACATCAAACACAGCTTCCAAATCTTGCGCGGTGCGGTCAATGTCGGGTGCCATGGTCACACTGGTGCTGGCGCTGGTGTCGGCGTCATTATTTTCGTTAAATTGGTCAAGGCCAAGTTCGGCCTCTGGTGGGTTTTGTTCACTCATCAATTTGTCCTTCTAAACCTTGTGGTTCAGCCACTAGCTGTTGATCAGATGGCTCATCCGCAGGTTCAAAATCTGTGTCTATCATGTCTGTTGTGTCTTCATCTTGCACGATTGTGTTTAACGTATCTTTGTCTAACGTATCCTCGTCTTGCGCGTCTTCGTCTAAACTTTCAACCAGCTCATCTTGTTCAGCTTCATCCGTTGTTTCAACTTCATCGGCATCATCAATGGTTTCATCTTCATCGGAACCGAAAATATCTTCATCATCATTCTCGATGTGATTTTCATCCAACAAATCGGTGTTTTCATCAGTTAATTCTGGCTGAGTTTCCGCTTGTACCGCTTCGGCATCAAAGCCAAAATAATCGGCCAAACGGTTGCTGATGATTTGTACAATTTGTTGAGTATTGTGCGCCACACCACCATCGGCCCATTCAATCATGCAATCGCCCAATGGAATGTCTTCCTCGCCCAGAATGATTAATTTGCCCTCAAAACCTTTTTGCTCAATAATCGGTTGCAATTCAGTTTGAGTTTGCTGGCTAAGTGACTGATGCACCCGAACCACCAAATGCGGCATTAAACTCACATGCGACAAACAGTCATCAATCAAAGCAATGATTTGCTCAGTTGGGTGTTGGGTGAGGGCGGCTTTGGATATTTTTTGAGCTATCAATAAAGCGTAATTCTGGGCTTGTTCCATGGCCATTTGCGCACTGGCCGCTTGGCTGGTGAGCAGCACATCTAATTTTTCAGAAATGGTTTCAAAGCTGGTTTTGAAATCAGCGTTAAATTGCCCGGTGGCTTCGGCCAAACCATCTTCGCGGCCTTGTATAAAGCCTTGGGTGCGGGCAGCGTCTACATCTTCTTGGGTAATGATTGGCAATTCAACATTCAATTCTTCGTTTTCGGAACGCGTTCCAAAAGCCGTATTGAATGTGAATTTTAAAGTTTCAGCCATGTGTCTCTTCACTATCCTAATATATAAAATCGTCAGCGCCAGAATCGCTATTGAGCAATATCTCGCCTTTGGCAGCTAGGTCTTTACATAGGTTGACCATTAGCAATTGTGCTTCATCAACATCTTTAAGCCGCACAGCGCCCATAATTTCTAAATCATCACGCAACATTTTGGCCGCACGTTGAGACATATTTTCAAAGAAGAAGTCACGTATCGTATCGGTTGTGCCTTTAAGTGCAATGGCCAATTTATCCTTGGGTGTGTCGCGCAATAAGACTTGGCAACCCGCCGTATCCAATTTGCCCAAATCTTCGAATGTAAACATAAGATGTTTGATGCGTTCGGCAGACTCGCGATTTTCTTCTTCCAACGAAGTGAGGAAACGTGCTTCGGTTTGGCGGTCGAATGAGTTGAAAATATCGGCCATTTGCTCATGCGCATCGCGGCGGTTGGTTTGCGCCAAGCTCGACATAAATTCGATGCGCAACGTATCTTCAATCCGGTCAAGAATCTCGCGTTGTACAGCTTCCATTGTCAGCATACGATTGACCACTTCTAGCGCAAAATCATCGGGCAATAGACCCAGAATTTTGGCACTTTGGTCAGA
Organism: OCS116 cluster bacterium; assembly: GCA_002402005.2. GTDB lineage: Bacteria > Pseudomonadota > Alphaproteobacteria > Rhizobiales > OSC116 > OCS116. The sequence continues at coordinate 2,108 of NVUS02000324.1, forward strand.
ACGTAGTTTCGATAGAACAACCGATACAGTTTGTGGGTATTCGTTTTTAAGATAATTGGCCAGCACATCCTCTTGCACGTTGGAGAGTTGCTCCCACATGTTGCGGCCAGCAGGTCCGCGAATTTCTTCCAAAATAGATGACACCCTATCGCCGGGTAAGAATTTTTTAAGCAAACGTTCAGTGGCATCAAAGCTACCGGTTAGTGCGCCAGAGGCCGACATTTGGCTGATGAAATCAATCAATAACTGCTCAATCATCTCCGCATTGATATTGCCCATCTTGCTCATTTCGTATGAGATTTCTTTAATCTCTTCGTCAATCAAAGCTTCCCAAATGCGTGAGCCATATTCTGTGCCCAAAGCCATCATAAAAAGCGCAGCTTTTTGCTTGCCTTCCAACTTTTCATAAGTTGGGTGCAATATGTCTGCGGCCTGTTCGGCAACGGCTTCTGTACTAACGATTTGACTCATAGGACGTGTCTTGCTTTCAATATTATAGAGGAACGGCGCGGCGTTCTTCTTCGCCTTCGTTTAGCCATTGGCGGATAATGGATAATGTTTCATCAGGGTTGTTATTCACAATTTCACCAACATGCTTAATGGTCGATTGTTGCAAATCACCAACCGCCAATGCGGTTTCTAATTTGGCAGATATTTTGCCTCTTGGTGCTAAGTCTTTTTCTTCCAATGCAGCAATCACCGCGGGCGAGACTTCCGTGCCATCGGCCAGCACAGCCACCGGTTGGCCAGCTTGGTTAACGGTATGGGTCACGCTTTTGGGGTCAATCAATAAAGGTTGTTCCATTTCTTCGGGGCTTAAAATACGTTTGATCAAAGGCTTGATGACCATGAATAAAACAATGATGGCAATGAAGAATAACGTGCCCAATTCTGCCATGCGGAATAATTCAGCTTTGGTAAAATCAAACATACCAGCTTCTTCAATTGGCTCAGGGATCAGAGCATTGTTTACAAATTGCAGGTTAATCACTTTGACCACGTCACCACGGTTTTTGTCAAAGCCAATCGCGGTGCGGACCAATTCATTGATTTTATCCAGCTCTTCTTGTGGGCGTGGGCCGTAAATGGCTTTGCCTTCGGCATCAATTGTATAAACCCCATCAACCAACACGGCGACCGATAGTTTTTTAATGTTGCCAGCGGCAATCACTTCAGTTTTGGTGGTTTTGGAAATTTCATAATTGACCGTTTCGGTGATGCTATTGCCAGCCTGACGCGATGAATTGTTGGATGCGCCGTCATTTTCGCCAGCATTGGGCAATTCATTATTGACCGATACAGCTTCTTTTTGATCGCTATTTTCACTATTGTTGGATTTTTCGTTATTTTGGGTCGAGCGCACCACTTGACCATCGGGGTCATAAGTTTCGCTCTGTTGGGTAACAGTGTTTAACTGAATTTCGGCGGTGACTTTAACCCGGGCTTTGTCTTCACCAACAACTGAGGTGATTAAAAACTCAATTTGTTTTTTCAAACGGTTTTCGATCACACTGGATCTTTCATCAAAACTATTGGCCAAACCAAGGCCAGTTTCTTCACCATTGCCTGAGGCTAAAGTTCTGCCGCGCTCATCAATGATGGCAACATAAGGCGTTTTCAAACCCTTAACCGATGACGCCACAAGATATTGAATGGATTTTACGGTAGACTGATCTAAATCGCCAAGAATACGCAACGTGATGGAGGCAGAAGGTTGAGCTTCGTTGCGTGAGAATAATTTCTTTTCAGGCAATACCAAATGCACCCGGGCCGCGGCGACATTACGTAATGAGCCAATGGTTCTGGACAATTCACCTTCAAGCGCCCGCTTATGATTTAAAGTTTGTACATATGATGTCGTGCCCAAACTGTCAGTCTTGTCAAAAATTTCATAACCAACGCTGCCACCAGTGGGCAAGCCTTCGGAGGCGAATGACATTTTTAATCTTTGTAAATTTTGTTTTGGCACCCAAACGGTTGCGCCATTGTTTTTTAATTCATGCGGTACGCCCTGTGCTTCTAAGCGTTTGACCACTTCTTGCATGTCGCGCAATGATAATTCGGTATAAAGCGGTACATATACAGGGGCGTTGACTTCAACAATGATAAACGCAAAAAATCCAACCAAGCCCAAAGCCACAGCCGTCATCGCACCCACACGGGCGACACCCAATTTTTGTAAAAACTCTAACATATGCCTCTTCTCTCATTGCCAAGCAACCTATCCGCCAAGATGTTGCTCTCACTCA
>NVUS02000325.1 GCA_002402005.2 OCS116 cluster bacterium
ACACTTGGCAATCATTGAATCACGCTTAGATGTCGATTTGGCGACCCGTGGCAATAAATTATTGGTCGAGGGCCGCAAAGCCAATTGCAAACAAGCCATCATGATTTTGCGCAAACTTTATGTGCGTGGTGAGAGCGGCTTAAGCTTAGCCAAAGCCGATGTCGATGCCGCCATCCGCATGGAGACCAACACCCAAAAAGACCATAAAAACGATAATAATGATACATTCATCATCACCCGTCGCAAAAGCCTAAGCCCACGCACCCCAATGCAAGAAACTTATATGAAAGCGCTGAAAAGCAGCGAATTGGTATTCGGCATCGGCCCCGCTGGCACTGGCAAAACCTATTTGGCTGTCGCCATGGCCTGCGCCATGCTCGAGTCTGGGCAAGTGCAACGCATAGTGCTATCGCGCCCAGCGGTAGAAGCTGGCGAAAAACTAGGTTTCCTACCCGGTGATATGAAAGAAAAGGTCGATCCTTACCTGCGGCCATTATATGACGCGTTATATGATATGATGGATTCGGCGATTGTTGAAAAACTAATCGAAGAGCAAGTGATTGAAATTGCCCCCTTGGCATTTATGCGCGGGCGGACATTGTCAAATAGCTTTGTGATTTTAGATGAAGCACAAAATACCACTACCATGCAAATGAAAATGCTGCTAACCCGTCTGGGTGAGGAGAGCCGCATGGTGATTACCGGCGACCCCAGCCAGATCGATTTGCCCCGTGGTATGAAATCTGGACTGATCGACTCGCTGGATATTTTGCGCCCGGTCGATGAAATTAAACAAGTGCGCTTTCGCGAAGGCGATGTGATCCGCCATCCATTGGTGGCCAAAATCGTCCGCGCCTATAACCAGCAAGACGGCACATCAGATGAATAGACTCGTTGCCGAAACGAATGTTGTAGCACAAGAGTTTAAAAAGTTTGATGATTTGAACTTATGGATTGAAACCGCGTTTAAAACCGTGGCCGGCGCCGCAAATTTACACACAGAGCCTAATGGCAATATTGGGCTGTTGCTCACCTCAGATGCCGAAATTAAAAAACTCAATGCCAATTTTCGCAATCAAGACAAAGCCACCAATGTGCTGTCTTTCCCAGCTGAACAAGATGAATTTGCTGGCTTGTTCGAAGCCGAAGGTGAGCTGCAATATCTCGGCGACATTGCCATGGCTTTTGAGACCTTAAACCGCGAAGCCGGTACGCAAAACAAACCAATCAAGGCGCATTTTATCCACCTGCTGATCCACTCAATTTTGCATCTTTTGGGTTATGATCATATAGACGATGATGAGGCGACAGAAATGGAAAACATAGAAATCCAGCTACTGAAGACTATAGCTATTGAAAATCCCTATCACTGATATAATATATAATAGAATCACTTATAAAGACCTAAATCTCCCAGCCCATGTCATATCACAATCAAAATAAACATAATCTCGAAGCTCCAGACTCCTTTTTAAAGAAGTTTTTTAAACCTGTTTTGGATCTCATTGCCAAAGCACAAGGCGTAAAACTGCGCGAAAGCCTCGAAGATGTCATCGAAAATGATGATCAGGGCCAGAATGCCTTCTCGCCAGAAGAAAAATCGATGATCCGCAACATTCTGGAATTTTCAGATGTGGATGTCGAAGACATTATGGTGCCGCGCGCCGATCTGATTGCCGCTGATATCAACACCCCAGTGGCCGAAGTTTTGATGCTATTTTCCGATGCTGGTTTTTCACGCTGTCCAATATATGATGGCAATCTGGATCGGCCGGTCGGCATGGTGCATTTTAAAGACATAATGACCTGGCTGGTGCGCCATTCAAGCCAAGATAAAATGTTGGATTTGGATCAGTTAAGCTTTGACCAACCGATTGGCGAGCTGAACATCATCCGCGAAGTGCTCTATGTGCCGCACAGCATGTTGGCCTCAGATCTATTGCTCAACATGCAAAAGCAGCGCATTCACATGGCCTTGGTGATTGATGAATATGGCGGTACAGATGGCCTGTTGACCATTGAAGATTTGGTCGAAGAAATTGTCGGTGAAATTGAAGATGAACATGATGATGATGCCGATTTACCGACCATTGAAGAAATTGATGAACATAATTTCAACGCCGACGCGCGCTTACCGATGGAAGAGCTTGAGCGGCAATTGAAGGTCGATTTTCTGTCTGATGATCGCGATGAAGATGTCGAAACATTGGGCGGTTTGGTATTTAGTCTGGCCGGCCGCATTCCTACACGTGGCGAATTAATCGAGCATAGCAGCGGTACGATATTCGAAATATTGGAAGCCGATTCACGGCGCATCAAACGCTTGAAAATCACCTTAAAATCAGATCATAAAAAAGCAAAATCTTAAATATGCCAAATGCACTCGCAACAAAATTACAGTCATATGTGCAATCTTGGTCGGACCAATGTATCACTGTCTGGGGCAAACGCAAACTCATGCTGAGCTTTGCCTTGGGCGGCATAAGCGTACTGGCATTGCCACCGATTCATATGTTCTTTGTATTGTTTTTCACCATGCCGAGCTTGGTTTGGCTGCTTGATGGAGCGATTCAAACCTCATTAGAGACCGAGGCAAAAGCCAGTTCAAGCTGGTTATTTCGGCTGTGGAATAAAATATACGGCGCGCGGTCGGCCTTTTGGGTTGGGTTGGGTTTTGGCTTTGGTTATTTTTTCTTCGGCCTGTTATGGATTGGTGAGGCATTTTTGGTTGATGCCAGCGAACATCTATGGCTCATGCCCTTCGCCGTCACCCTATTGCCATTGCTATTGGCGGTTTTTTGGGGTTTGGCGACTTTAACCGCACGGCTATTTTGGGCGGGCAGTGTCCGCAACGTCATCATTTTGGCACTTTCCTTGACTTTTTGGGAATTTTTGCGCGGTCAAGTCTTCAGCGGCCTGCCATGGAATTTATTAGGTTTTGCCTTCGATTTTTCGACTGCCATGTTACAAAGTGCGGCCATTTGGGGCATTTATGGCCTAACCTTCATCATCACGCTGCTCAGCCTCAGCGTGGCGTTAATGGTTAATAATGGCTTTAAAATGCGCAGCATATGGCTCGGTATTTTGTGTATACTGGTGATTATGGGGGGCGCGGGCAGCGTGCGGCTTTACCTAAACCCAACCCAATATCATGATGATATTTTGCTGCGTTTGGTGCAAGGCAACATCGCTCAAAAAGACAAATGGCGGCCCGAAATGCGCAGCGTCATCGCCAACCGCTATCTAGAATTAAG
>NVUS02000326.1 GCA_002402005.2 OCS116 cluster bacterium
GGGTCGTCAATCAACAGAGCAAATATCAAACCTGCGGCCAAAAACCCATTATACAAGCCTTGGTTGCCAGCCATGGATTTGGTCGGCTCAAACATGTCTTTGGGAAAACTCTTAAACACTTGCGGCCCACGAGTGGTCCAAGCAAACATTTCAAACCAAGTGATGTATAGGTGAATCACGATCACCAGAACCATCAAAATAAATCCAACCCAAGCCATAAAAAAACTCCCTTAATCTTTTTTCTGAAAGGTTAAGGGAGCTTGGCTAAGATGTCAAAACCATTCGGTTATGTTTTACCGCGGAAGCAACCCAGCGTATAAGGGTATTCCGCCGTGATGTGATAATGGTAGATTTTTGTTTGCACACCATCCCATGTTACGGTTTCGCTATGGCCATGGCATTCATCCAAATCGGCATTGGTTACAATTTTACCGGCAGCGTTTTTTGCGCCATAAATTCCAAACCCGTCTAAAGCATAACCAATCAGGCCAGAATGCTTGCCAGATGCCGCTTGCTCAACCATACAGTCCGACGGGCCATGATAATGATATTGCCCATTGCGCTCTGGATGGCCAGAACATTTGTCTTGAATTTCATGCGCCACCGCATCATCGCCTCTGGCATCCAGCGCATTGTAAAACACCGCACCGGTTAAAGCCACGCCGACCATGCCCATCGGTACACAGCTAGCGCTGCTGGCAAGGGTAGGGGTGGCCGGTAAGTTAATGGCTATATTTTGTGATTTGATGCTATTGGGGTTGCGGTCAAATTGATAAGCATCATCAGTGCGTTGCACTGGATATATGCCCGTGCCATGATCGGGAAAATTTTTGGAGCTGATCTTACGTGTATTGCCGCTTACCGAAACCGTCAACCCGCCACCTGACCATTTCACATCACCATCAACCGAGGGTTTTAAATCCGGATACCAATAATTACCCTGTATCCAATCGCCACTGGCTTGTGCGCCGGGGGCATTGGGGTTAAACCGCGTCTGGCAGCTATATACATAACCCGCTTTGGCAGAATTAGATATTTTGCCATCGCCAACGGCTATCTTTTGCCCAGTGGTTGCGTTGTTCGATGTTGTTACGGTCTCTTCTGCAACTGCACAAGATTGCACACCAAAACTCAATAATAACAAACTGCCAATTTTAAGTATATCCTTCATAATCTGTCCTCTATATTTGCTTTGAATATGAACAGAGCATAAAATGCACGCGGGTTTTGTCTAACAAATAAGTGTAACAAATTCTCCGCCTGATACATTTACAAATAGATGCGGCATCGAATCAGTGCCATTCAATGCAGCATCTTTCATCATCAGGTTGATCAATTAACCTGTAGATCTCACTTCATCCGTAAATTTTTTCACCTCGTCTTTAAGCGCGTTTGATTGTTCCAACAATTTGGTGGCCGAAACCATCACTTCATTTGAAGCGGCGTCCGCCTCCTGCGATGCATTGGTCACCGCGCCAATATTATGCGACACTTCTTGGGTGCCATTGGCGGCTTCTTGGGCATTGCTGCTAATCTCCTGCGTGGCGTGGCCTTGTTGGTCAACCGCCATGGCGATGGATGATGAGATTTGTTCAATCTCGGCAATTACATTGCCAATGCCATCCATCGAGCTCAAAGCCTGTTGCGTGGCATTGTGCACTTCTAAAATATGCGCCGAAATTTCATCAGTGGCTTCAGCCGTCTTGCTGGCCAAGCCTTTCACTTCCGATGCCACAATGGCAAACCCGCGCCCTGCTTCACCCGCACGGGCTGATTCTATGGTGGCATTTAGGGCCAATAGGTTGGTTTGGTCAGCAATCGATGCGATGAGTGAAACCACACCGCCAATTTTCTCAACCGTTGTGGCTAGATTTTTCATTTCTTCACTGGTTTTGTTAACCTCTTCCACCGCAGATTTCGAGGCTTTGGTGGCAGATGTCACTTGTTGGTTTATCTCAACCACCGATTGCGACATTTCTTCGCTTGCCGCGGCTACTGATTGCACATTATTGTTAGCAATTTCCGAGGCATTGGCCACCAGAGTGGCATTCTTACTGGTGGTTTGCGAAATTTTGGACATCATTTTAGCCGTGTCTTGCAATTGTTTAGATGCTGTGGACACATTATTCACAATGCCGCCCACATCAGCGTCAAAATCATCGGCCATTTTATTCATCATGGCTTGTTTTTCAACTTCTGCCTGTTGTTTGTCTTCTTCTTGCTTGGCTTCCAACTGTACTTTTTCAATGGCGTTGTTTTTAAATACCAATACGCATTTGATCATTTGTCCAATTTCATTGTCAGCTTCTGCTGGCAAATCAACATCCAAATCCCCCGCCGCCAATTCGTTCATACGGGCGATGATGTTGCCAAACGATTTGTTGATGCTGCGAATGATGATAAATGATAGACAGATAATGATTATAAAACTAATTAAAGTGATTATACCAACCATCCACAATCCGGCATTGGCGCTCGATTCTAGCCCTGCAATGTCGGTCAATAATGTTGCAGACAAAACATTCTCAATCTTTTTCAACTCATTGATTTTATAAGTGATCGTGTCAAACCAGATTTTGCTGGTCAACTGTTTGAAATCACCTTGCATTCCACCCGCAATGATAATGTCACGCATGGCATTTGCGTCACTTATCTTGCTGTCGGCCTTAAACTTATTGAACAAAGCCACTTGCTCATTGGTGGCTTGGGTTACAAATAAGGTATTATAAGTGTCCTGCACAGTGATCAGGCTTTTAAACTGGTCAATCGCGACCAAGCTGAATTTACCATCCGAAAGGCCACCCGCACCAACAGCCCGCTCAATGCCCGCTCGTTCTTTGCTTTGTAAAAAACTGGTATAGCTTATATATGCCGAGGTGATATTTGGATCTTGGCTCAATTGCCCAATCTCATCAATAAATCTTAAATTCTGAGCATTGAGCCGCGTATAATAACCAATGGCATCAGCTTTGGAAAGGCTCAACTCATCAACTTGGTCACGTATTGTGCTCATCATGCCCAATTCTTTAAGCAATAAATTTAAATAATTTTCAAATTCCACCCCATAAATATTGGATTCATGCGCGGCCAAATAGGCTCCTAATTCTTGTCTAAATTTATCGGTATTTTGGCGTTGTGTCGCCAATTCAGTGCCAAAACTCTTGCCGGCACTGCCTACAAATATGGCGGTTGCACCGCGTTCTTTTTGTTGCTCATGCACTAGGTTGCTTAATTTAACCGCCAATTGGGTCAATTCACCCAGCTCACTCATTGCCTTGTTTTTCTGGTATTCTTCCAACACCAATTGACTGGCAAAATAGGTCAGTGCCAACAAAGGCAAAACCACCAGTATCATAATCATATGCGAGATTTTCATTTTCGATAAGAATTGCATTTCAGTCTCCGTTACCCGATATTTAAAAGATAGGACAACATAAACTCAACATGATTAATCAAAGTTTAATTGCAATATCAATTGGTTAACAGTTATATAGCAATGCAATAAGGTCTATATATTATAGCCAATGTAAATTTAACAATTAGATTGGAATTTAAGCGGTGCGGAATCACACGGTTTTGCCAGCTTTTATCACCATCACATGGTTCTGGGTATTGGCCACCATTTCAATGTCAAGCGAGGGGTCACCATTCACAATCAAAATATCAGCCGCATGGTTAGCCGCAATAAGCCCGTGATTCTCCAACCCCATCAAATCAGCCCCGTTAAAGGTCGATATGCGCAGGGCGTCCACTGGTTTTATGCCATTGGCGCACATTAAGCGCAATTCATCTGCATTCTTGCCATGTCTATTATGTGGTGTGCCGGCATCTGTGCCCATGGCAATCTTGCCGCTGGCGGCATAAAACAACTTCATCGATACTTTATGCGCTTCGGCCACCCGTAAGCACTTTTCAATGATAAACGCCGGAATTTTGGGCCCATCCGCATTCTCGGCATTGGCCAGAATATTGTGTAAAGCTGCAAATGTTGGCACAACATAAGTGCCAGCTGCCAGCATTTTGTCAATGCATTCTTGGTTTAAAAATATACCATGTTCAATGCTGTCAATGCCGGCATTCACTGCGTTTAAAATGCCTTCTGTGCCTTGGGCATGGCTGGCTGTGCGTTTGTGAAACCGGTGCGCTTCATGCACACCAGAGGCCATCTCTTCGGCGTTATAATGCGCATCTTCGGGGTTCACACCCGGCGTCATCACCCCGCCTGTCGCCATGATTTTAATCAAGTCCGACCCGGCTAAAATTTGCTCCCGCACAGCTTTGCGCACTTCATCAACCCCATCGGCCACGCGCCCATGAATGTGCCCATGTCCGCCCGTCATGCAGATGATTTTGCCAGATGCATATATAGTCGGGCCGTCAAATGCGCCGCTGTTAATCGCGTCTCGCACGCCAAATTCCATATAGTCGCGCCCCCCGCAATCGCGCACTGCAGTCACACCGCCCTTTAAAGTGGCTTGTGCATTTGTCAGTGCGGTCAACGTTAGCTGCGAATGCCCCATCTTGGCTTCATCCGCCCGCGGGTCGCCTGATGCCGTATAACATAAATGCACATGGCAATCGA
>NVUS02000327.1 GCA_002402005.2 OCS116 cluster bacterium
AAAACCGTTGAAACATTTGGTGGCATTGACATTGTGATCAATAACGCTTCTGCCATATCTTTAACCCCGATATTGCAAACTGAAATGAAACGGTTTGATTTGATGAACCAGGTCAATGCGCGTGGTGCTTTTATGGTCTCGAAATATGCCATTCCGCATTTGGCCAAAGCCGAAAACCCGCATATTTTAAGCTTATCGCCGCCATTGGATATGAATGAGAAATGGTTTGCCGGTCATGTGGCCTATAGCATGGCGAAATTTGGCATGAGTATGGTTGTGCTTGGTTTGGCTGGCGAATTGCGTGAAGCTGGCATTGCGGTGAATGCTTTGTGGCCGCGCACCACAATTGCCACAGCAGCGATTAAAAATATATTGGGCGGCGAGAAATTAATGCAAGCCTCGCGCACCCCTGACATCATTGCCGACGCGGCGGTGCGGATATTTGCCAAAAATTCTCGCAAATTTACCGGACAATTTATCATTGATGATAGCTTTTTATATGAAGAAGGTGTGCGCGATTTTGACCAATATCGGGTTGACCCGACCCAAGATTTAATGCCTGATTTCTTTGTGCCAGAAAGTTCAATTGCGCCAGTAAATTTGAAAGCCGTTAAGTAAAATTACTGAAATTATACCTAAGTCGGCAGTAAAACCTGCCGACTTGTGCACATTTGCAGCTGAATAAATTGGACTTATGGCTCAAATTAACTTAGTGATGACATGTTGAATCAATAGCAGTGAGACAAGAATGGGTGACAATATTCAAAACTTAAGCTTTGAGCAGGCGCTTGCCGAACTCGAGCAGATCGTAAAAACGCTGGAAAGCGGGAATATTGAATTAGATAAGTCCATTGCGCAATATGAGCGTGGCGAAAAGCTTAAGCAATATTGCAGCCAAAAATTACAAGAGGCTGAGCAGCGGGTTGAAAAAATCAACTTATCCAATGGCGAAATAAAAGGCGTTGAAGCCGCAGGGCTTTAATTTGTAATGATTGAGTATGTTAGTGAATAATAATAAACCGCACACACCCTTGTTAGACACCATCAACAGCCCCGCTGATGTTAGAAAAATTGCTGACATGGATTTGCAGCAATTGGCTGATGAATTGCGTGCCGATATGATTGATTCGGTATCTTATACCGGTGGGCATTTGGGCGCTGGCCTAGGTGTGGTGGAGCTAACAGTGGCTTTGCATAAAGTTTTTAACACTCCGGATGACAAAATAATTTGGGATGTTGGCCATCAGGTCTACCCACATAAAATATTAACTGGCCGTCGTGACCGGATGCACACCATTCGCCAAGGCGGTGGTTTGTCGGGCTTTACAAAACGCACCGAGAGTGAATATGATACATTTGGCGCTGGCCATAGCTCGACCTCGATATCCGCTGGTGTTGGCATGGCCTTGGCACGCGACATTAAGGGTGAAAAGCATAACATTATTTCGGTGATTGGCGATGGCTCTATTACCGCTGGTATGGCTTATGAGGCGATGAATAATGCCCATGTTGCCAATGGCCGGCTGATTGTGATTTTGAATGATAATGACATGTCGATTGATCGCCCAGTGGGCGCGATGTCGGCTTATTTTGCCCGGCATTTAAGCGGCGATACCTATATGACGTTGCGCGACATTGGCAAAAAAGTTGCCGCTGTATTGCCTAGACCTGTGGGTTACGCCTTGGCGCAGACCGAAGAATATACCAGAACGCTCTTATCGGGCGGTGGTGCATTTTTTGAGGCTATGGGCTTTTATTATGTCGGTGTGGTCGATGGCCATAATCTTGATCATCTATTGCCGGTATTGCGCAACATTAAAGATGAAGATGACAAGCCGATCTTGCTGCACATAAAAACGGTTAAAGGCAAAGGCTATGGCCCGGCGGAAAACAGCGCTGATAAATATCATGGCGTTGGTAAATTTGATGCCAAAACCGGCGAAATGGTTAAGAGCATTCCCAATGCACCCAAATATCAAGATGTATTTGGTGAAAGCCTGATGAAACATGCCGCCAAAGACAAGAAAATTGTGGCTTTAACCGCCGCTATGTTGTCTGGCTCTGGCTTGATAAAATTCCAAGATACTTATCCTGACCGTTGTTTTGACATGGGCATTGCCGAACAACATGTGGTGACTGCCGCTGCCGGTATGGCTTGTGAAGGCCTCAAACCATTTGTGGCTTTATATTCGACCTTTTTACAACGCGCTTATGACCAAGTGGTGCATGATGTAGCGATACAAAATTTACCAGTAAGATTTGCCATTGACCGCGCCGGTTTGGTGGGGGCTGATGGCCCAACCCATGCTGGTAGCTTTGACATTGGTTTTTTATGCGCTTTGCCCAACATGGTGGTGATGGCGGCTTCTGACGAGGCTGAGCTGGTGCATATGGTAGCAACCGCTGCGGCTTATGATGATGGCCCAATCGCCTTCAGATACCCACGTGGCGAGGGTGTTGGCATTGAATTGCCCGAAGACGGTGTGCCGTTAGAAATTGGCAAGGGTCGTATTGTGAAACGGGGCAACCCAGATGGCAAAGCTGACGTGGCGATTTTAAGTTTTGGCACGCGGATGGAAGAAGCCTGCAAAGCTGCTGAACAATTAGAAGCCGATGGCATATCGGTAACCATTGCTGACGCGCGGTTTGCTAAACCACTTGACTTGGGCTTGATTGATGATTTGGCCAAAAACCACAAAATAATATTGACGCTTGAAGAAGGCTCGATTGGTGGTTTTGCCTCTATGGTGCTTGACCATTTGGCTAAAAATGATTTGTTGAGTGATGGTTTGAAATTCAGACCACATTATTTGCCGGATACTTATATAAACCACAATACACCGGCAAAAATGTATGAAGAAGCTGGACTTAATGCTGCGGCTATTATAGAAGCGGTTAAAAGCGCGCTTTAACCCCCACTATATTGAGCCATTCATGCAAGTAAAAATCGACCAAATTGGCCACAAAGGCCATGGCATTGCCCAAATAGATGGCAAGCCTGTTTACATTCCCTTTGCTTTACCCAATGAGATTGTTGAGCTGAATGAAAAGCTTGAACTGAGTAGAGTTATTGAGCCATCGAGCGACCGAATTAAAGCCAAGTGTAAACATTTTACCAAATGCGGCTCATGCGTGGCGCAACATATGGCGCCAGATTTCTATGATGAGTGGAAAAAATCATCTCTTATCTATGCGCTGGAACAGCATGGCATTGACAAACAGATTGACCAATTTTTACGTTTTGACGAGACCGTTGGTGATTTAAACCGCCGCAGACGGGTGAAATTGGCTGCCAAACGCACCAAAAAATCAATGATGATTGGCTATAGCAAAGCCCAGAGCCATGACATTATACCGCTTGAAGAATGCCCGATTGTCACCTCTAACATATTGGCCATTGTGCCCAAATTGGCTGATTTTATCAAACCAATGATGAGCCGCAAAGGCGTTAGCCACATCGGCATCACTGACTATAGCGGGGCGATCGAAATTAAGCTCGACAATGTCAAATATGAACATAGTTATGATGAAATTAGCTATGTGAATGAGCAAACTGAGGTATTGAACATTGCCCGTTTGGTGATTAATGACGAGCTTATCTTGCAACGTAAAGATATAATTGAGACATTTGACGGCGTATCGGTCACGCCGGTTGCTGCGGGTTTTATGCAAGCGGTGAAAGCGGCTGAACTTGCCATGAGCGGCTTGGTGAAAGGCTTTTTGGGCGACGTGAAGGGCGACATTGTCGATCTGTTTTCGGGCATTGGTACATTCACTTTTGCTTTGGCACAAAGCCACCAGATTGATGCATTTGACTATGATAAATTTGCCATACAAGCTTTGCAAAATGGCTTTAACATGGCCGGTGGTGTTGACAAGCTAAAGCTGAAAACGGTGACTGCCACGGGGCGTGATTTGTACCGGCGGCCGTTGTTTAAAGATGAGCTGAACAAATATGCATCGGCCATTATTGACCCACCACGTGCGGGTGCTGAAGCACAAGTGAAGCAGATTTGTGACAGCAAAATAACCAATATTGTTTACATCAGCTGTAGCCCAAATAGTTTTGCGCGTGATGCTGAAAAACTCATTGCTGCGGGTTTTGAGATTAGGCATTTGGCGGCGATAGATCAGTTTAAATACGCCGCGCATTTGGAAATTGTTGCGTATTTAAGCCGCAAATAAATTAACTGAAAATTAACCATGCTTATGAACAATTTGACTTAAATAAAATTTATTAATCTTTCTGCCCTATGCTTGAGCTTAGAAATTGGGGGTGAAAGGGTAAGTAAAATGCGATTTCTATTTTTGAGTTTGGGTAAAGTTATATTTCAGGTGAGTATCATCATCTTTATCATTGGGTATTGTTTTGGCTTTTGGTTCAAAAGCAAAAAATCTTCCGAGGAAAATGCCAAGCTTAAGTCGCCTCACCCCACAGCCAAGCTTGTAAAACTACCACATGAAGTGGCGGCAGAAGCGGCTTAAGGCAAAAACCAGTTAAAATTTTATCTATTTGATTAAATGCTTGCTAAGCATGGAATCAAACACATGATGCAGCATTAACATTTGTTAACCTTTTTCACCCATTGTTTTAGAGCGTGGGGACGAGACCAAATAAACATCTTGAGTGAGAAAAGGGATTTCTGATGAGTAAAGTATTTTTAACAATAAGCAATTGGTTATATAGCAATGATACAAAATCTGTGTCGAAATATGACAAATTAAATTGGCAGCATAGAGACCCAAAAGCTGACGCCAAGCCATTGAATTTTACAATGCACCTAGGCTAGGGCTAAGCTAAAAATCATTTCTTGAGATGTGGCGGAGTTAAAATCTCCGCCTGTCCAATCGCCGATAAAATTTTCAACCGATAGGCCTGCGAGAGCGGCCAATTCGGTTATTTTTTTGTCTGGCATAAAGCGTAAGTCGCTGGTTGATTTAAGTGTTTCATCATCAAATTTAAAATAATGTTCAAAAATCAGCCTTTGATTTTGATAGCTCAGCACGCGGCGCGAAATTTTCACTGTCTCACTAGGCAGTTGCAAAACATAATCTTGATGCCATAATGTTGGCCAATCTATAGTTGGATTGCGTGTTTCGAAGGTGAATATACCATCTGGTTTGAGGTGGTTTTTGACCATTTTGAAGGTTTCACTCACCGCATCATCAGTTAGTAAAACTTGGAATGCGTGACCGGTCATAATGATCAGGTCGAACTTTTGGTTTAAATGAAAATCTTGTGAGAACGCTTCTACCCAATTTATTACTTCGCCATATTGGCTGTTGCGCGCGACGTCGAGCATGCTTACTGAAGGGTCAAGCCCAGTGACATGATGACCATGTTTGGCATATTGATTGCAAATTAAGCCGGTGCCACAGCCGAGATCGAGTATTTGTTTGGGGGCATCACCCGATAAATTTAAATAAAAATCCCGGCTTTC
>NVUS02000328.1 GCA_002402005.2 OCS116 cluster bacterium
CGCTGTTGCGTGCAATCACATCCCAAATTGTACCAACAACGATAAGTCCTAAATATACCGCAGCAACCGAAAAACAAAACTTGATGAATAATGACCAAGCAGATCCAATTGAGTTTTTACTCATAATTCCCTCTTTGTTAACAGTTGCCACCGCCGTCTTTTAAAGACGGCGGTGGCGTTTTATGTTTAGTTTAGTGTCCAGGATAGAGCAAAGGTTTGATTTTTGCCGCAAACTCAGGAGAATTCTTTTCTAGCTTGGCCCACAATACGCCATGCGCCTTGTCGATATGACGTTGGCCAGCTTCGCCTTCTAATTCAACAAGTGCAACACCATCGGCTTTTAGACGGGCTTCTTCTTCTAAAATGCGGGCAGGCAATTCGGCAATAATCTCTTTTTCAAGCGCAATAGATGCATCTTGCAACACTTGCTGCGCATCATCGGACAATGAATCATAGCGTGCGCCATTAATCATAATCACTGGTGAGCCCTGCCAAACAGCTGGGCCAACTCGGGCTTTGATTAACCGGTTTACACCAATGTCAGATACAAAGGTAATCCAACCAAAGCCATCAACAATACCACGGTCCAAAGCACCAAACACTTCAGATTGTTTCATCATCACATTTTTAGCACCCATCGAGCTAAACCAATCGCGATATGTACCGGCCGAACGAAGCTTAGTGCCGCTCAAGTCAAGATCGCCCGCATCATTAAATGTAGGTTCTTTACCCATATATACATAATATTGTGTGCCAGCGCCATTCCATGCTAGCAATTCAGCATCAAGTGTTTTGCGCCATACGCCTTTAAGCATATCAAAAGCACCGTTTGCACGCGCTTCTGCAGCGGTAACTGTAGAACCCGTTAAAGCATCGCTTTCAGGCAATGTACCAGCATAATAGCCAGCAGGTCCACCTTGTAGGTCAATCACACCATTGCGCAATGCAGTGGCTTGTTGTGTAGGAGGGATGGCTTCCGGTCCACCAGAAAACTGGATAGAGATGATGCCCTTGCCACTTTCATTGACAAGGTCAATGTAGCGCATAAAGCTTTTGGTAATCACGTTATTCTGTGGCAATGCAGCTACAGCTCGCAATGTTTCCTCAGCATGCGCTAAGCTAGCGACTGCCAAGCTAGTCGCCAGCACAAGTCCAGACAATTTATATTTCATTATAATTCCTCCCGAATTATTCAGGCAAAAAGAAGTAATTCTGCGGTAAAATTGATTTTACAACGATAGAATTAGTAATCATTTTGCCACGTTTAGTGGTTTTTATAATTATGAAAATTTGAAAGTTCCGTGCTTTCTATTCCATATATCAACAATTCTCATATAATGATAATTAAGTCAATAGATAAAAAATATATTTTATCCAATTTTTATTTCTAAAAACCCATATTGGATAATTTATAAAATCCTCGCTAATGCCGCGTTATAAAGGAAATGTATTTGGCAGTATCAATGTTAAAGCAATGTTTTTACGTATATTTTATTGTATACAGAGCATTAATTCATTTTCCATATTTGATAATAAGCTGAACATGTCTATTGAAAAATTACCAATTTATGATAATAATTTATTTCATAAAATACATTTTAATAGAAATTAATTATTTTTTTAATCGAAGGGAAGGTGTTATGTACGCCACCAAGGAAAACTCTGAAGGCGAAATTGTGCGCTTAGGACGTGTCGAAGCTCGCCATCATTTTATTGAATCCCCAGGGGCAGTCATCCCCATCCGTTGGCATTATGTAGCGGCTGGGAACCCCAGCAACCAAACCATTCTATTATTGCACGGCAACCCAGAAAGTTGGGCTGCGTGGCAGGAGCAAATAGAAGCATTGGCTGTTCACTATCACGTCATTGCACCCGATTTAAAAGGCTACGGACAAGGTGATAAAAAACCGGGAGATTGGCGTTGGGAGAATTGTGCCGAGGAAATGCTGGCTTTTTTAAAGCAAATTGGCATAGTCAAACCCATTGTGGTCGCTCACGATAGAGGTTGTGTATTGGCCGATTATATGTTGGGCAGCCATCCAGAATTTGCAATTGCTTATCTGCGTATGCAACAAGTCTGTCATATTCTCAACACAGTAAATTCGCCACAAGGGGTTTATTTTGCAGATCCAATATTAGGCCCATCTTTATTTGGTGACCCAGATTACTATTTTAGGTTTCGCTTATTGCCAATGCTTAAAAACCCAGTGCCTGCAGAGAAGTTAGAGCTAATTAAGTCAGAAATGGGTTATGCAGGCATGCCTCAAGCCGTCATTCGATATTTTCAGTCGTCATCTTTTGAAAAGGAGCGGCTAGACCGAACAACCCGCTTGTTACGTAATATGAGCTTCCCTGTTCTATTGTTGCAAGGCCGCTTGGATAATGGCCAACCGCCATATTATTTCGAAGATTTAGATTCCCCAGCGGTCAATTGCTTTCCCAATGCCAAATTAAAATGGTTGGCTGCCGGCCATTATCTTGGGCTTGAAAAGCCCGCACAAGTCACGGCTATAATTGCTGAGTTTGCTCAACAAGTGAGTGAACAATAATTATCTATTCTATCAAATAAAGTGAGAACCGTTATGTTGATTAATTTAACTATGGCCATTAGCGATTATGCGCACACGCGTGATTTAGTCACGGGCCGCGTAACCCCCGAAGGCATAAAGCTCAACATCTTGTCATATCCATTTGAGCAAGTTGGTTTGCGGTTTGCTATGAATAAGGAATTCGACATTTCCGAATTTTCTTTTGCAGGTTATTGCGCACATGTTGCAAATGGTGGCATGCAGGATATGGTCGGTATACCGATCTTCCCCTCCAGAGTGTTTCGCCAAAGTGGTTTTTTCGTAAATTGTGACGCAGGCATTAAAACTGTTGGTGATTTGAAAGGAAAGCGCATCGGCATTCCACAATGGTCTCAAACCGCGACGGTTTATGCCCGCGGTTATTTGCAACATCATGCAGGCGTGCCACTAGACTCGGTCGAATGGGTGCAAGCTGGGGTGAATAGCCCAGGCCGCAAAGAAAGCGTAGAATTAAATCTACCCAAGTCAATAAAACTTAAATCGCTTCCCTCTCATACCCTAAGCGATATGCTGGTATCAGGAGAAATTGATGCCGTTATATCCGCGCGCACTCCAAATTGCTTTGTCAATAAAAACCCAATGGTGCGCCGCCTATTTGACGATCCCATGCAAGCCGAACGAGATTATTTCAACCAATCAGGAATTTTCCCCATCATGCATGTCATAGTCGTGCGGCGCGATATATATGATGCCAATCGATGGATTCTACATAATCTAATGGAGGCTTTTGAGAAAGCAAAACAAAATGCACTTAATCGATTATATGACGGCACAACCTCATATTTACCAATCCCGTGGGGAACTGAAGTGGTTGCTAATTTGCAAGCCGAGGTTTTTGGAGATGGCGAAATTTGGCCATATGGAGTTGATTTAAATCGAAAAACCTTAGACCCTTTTTTACTTTATTGTTTTGAGCAAGGCGTTACCCTTAAACACCTAACCGTTGAAGACTTATTTCCAGCCGAATGCA
>NVUS02000329.1 GCA_002402005.2 OCS116 cluster bacterium
GCCAGTTTGGCCAGCTTGTTTTATGCCTTTTAAATCAACCCGAAAGGCAATGCCATTGTCGATGTCAATATCCAGCTCGCCATCATCGGGCAATCTCACCAATATATGATCTTGGTGTAATTTTAAAAGCTCGGCATCACTATTGTCGGGCGTGCCAGTGCGAAAACGAATTTGCGACAGGCGTGAGCCGGTGCGCACCAAAATCGGGAAGGTGCGCGGGCTAATTTCGGCATATAACGGCCCATGATAGCCAGCTGGAATGGCATCAAACGCTTGGCCAAAATCGGCAATCACCCGGGTGAATACATCGATGCGGCCAGTCGAGCTTTTGGGGTTGGCCATGGCCGAAATTTCGCTGCCAAGTTTAAGGCTTTCAAGCAGGGGCACGATGTAAACGCAATTGGTTTCTAAAACCGCACCATCGGACAAGTCAACCTTATGCAAAGACAATTCAAGCAAGCGTTGATCGACAGTTTTATGCGCGCCGGGCAAAAAACTAGCTTGCACCCGATAGGCGGTTTTGCCCAAACGTAAGTCTAGCGATGCAGGTTGTATCTGGTCATCATCGAGCTTTTTGCTGAGGATGATTTGTCCGTCATCAACCATGCTACGAATGCGGTTTGCGGGCAAAATACCAGATTTTTGGCTCATAATATATTCAATCTCAAATATGATTTATATGTTGAGTAACATAGTTTACAGCGCAGACCAATATTAAAGTTGACCCCCCGATAACAACGGAGTAAGTTGCCTTACAAAGGTGGAATTTGCGACTGCTTGCGCCACCCTGCTGATTAAGAAAATCGGCTAAATTCAACGCTAAAGGGTCCTGACTGCGGTCATTCCCCAAAATACTGGAAAAAAAATGACCGAAAAACGACGTAACGCCAAATATGGCGCGCAAACCAATCTCATTCATGGCGGCACACAACGCTCGCAATTTGGCGAAACTTCCGAAGCTATTTTTATGAATAGCGGCTACACTTATGACACTGCCGAATCTGCCGAATTGCGCTTTAAGGGCGAAGAAGAAGGGTTTATTTACACCCGCTTTGGCAACCCAACCACCAAAATGTTTGAAGATCGCCTGGCCATGTTAGATGGTGCAGAATTTTGTTACGCCACCGCCACCGGTATGGCCGCTGCCAACACCTCGTTATTTTCGATTTTAAAAGCTGGTGATCACATTGTGGCTGGCCGGGCAATGTTTGGCTCTAACGTCTATATTGCCAATGATTTACTGCCTCGTTTCGGCGTCGAATCAACCATTGTTGATGGCCGCGATGTCAAGGCTTGGAAAGAAGCCATCCGCCCCAATACCAAGGTATTTTTGCTCGAAACGCCAACCAATCCCGGCATTGAATTGGTCGACATTAAAGCCGTATCGGAATTGTGCAAAGCCAATGACATCATTCTGATTGTCGACAATGTTTTTGCCACTTCTATTTTGCAGCATCCGTTTGAATTGGGTGCAGACATTGTATTTTACAGCGCCACCAAATTGATAGACGGCCAAGGCCGCGCCATGGCCGGTGCGGTATTGTGCAATGATGAAGAAATTGCTGCGCAAGTGTTAACTTACATTCGCCAAACCGGCCCGTCTTGCTCGCCGTTTAATGCATGGTTGATGCTTAAGGGCTTAGAGACTTTGGATTTGCGGGTCAAGCAACAGACCAGAAACGCCGAAAAGGTTGCTGATTTTCTATACAATCGCAAGCATGTCAAAAACATGCTTTATCCGTTCCACAAAAGCCATCCTCAATACGAGCTGGCCAAAAGCCAAATGAAGGGCGGCGGCAATATGCTGGCGATTGAATTTGACGACCAAGCTGCTGCGTTTAAATTTGCCAATGCTTTGGAATTGATTCTTTATAGCAACAATTTGGGCGATACAAAAAGTCTGATTTGCCACCCGGCAACCACCACTCATCAACGGTTGGATGAAGCGTTTCGGCAAGAGCTTGGCATCACCGCTGGCTTACTGCGTTTGAATGTCGGCCTCGAAAATGTGGAAGATTTAATTGCCGATTTGGAGCAAGCGCTTGCGCAGCTTTGATGGTGCTGCTAAAAGTGAAGCATGAGTTTCATGATTGAGGCAAAAAATTGAATTTTCGACCGCTCTTATTGGTGATTGGCCTGTTCACATCTATGTTTGGCCTGATGATGTTGCTACCCGCCATTATTGACCTATTGGCCGATAATGATGATTGGACGGTGTTTTTTGCCTCGTCTTTCATCACCGTGTTTGCGGGCGCGGCGATGATTATGGCCGGTTGGGGTAGCCAAGCGCCTTTGCGGGTGCGAGAGGCATTTTTGCTGGTCGCGGTCATTTGGACTGCCATGCCGTTATTTGGCTCGATGCCATTTATGTTCAGTGCCGAAAATACCAGCTTTACTGACGCTTATTTTGAAGCCATGTCGGGCATCACCACCACCGGCTCGACGATTATTGTTGGGCTCGACATCACCGCGCCGGGCATTTTGTTATGGCGTGGTATTTTGCAATGGTTGGGCGGCATTGGTATCTTGGTCATGGCTATCTCCATCTCGCCTATGTTGCAAATTGGTGGCATGCA
The DNA here is from genome assembly GCA_002402005.2 of OCS116 cluster bacterium. GTDB lineage: Bacteria > Pseudomonadota > Alphaproteobacteria > Rhizobiales > OSC116 > OCS116. Next base: position 2,577 of record NVUS02000329.1, read on the forward strand.
GCTATTCCGCATGGAATTTACTGACAATGTCGATGGCGTTGCACCGCGCATTGCCGAAATTTCGGGCTCGATCACCCTGATATATGTATCGCTGACATTCATGTGTTTTTTGGCCTATCTGTTTTTTGGTATGGATTTATTTGACGCGGTGGTGCATGCGCTGACCACGGTGGCGACCGGCGGTATGGCCAATCATGATCAATCAATCGGCTATTTCAACAATCCGGGCATTGAATATGTCGGGGTGGTATTTATGATTTTGGCCAGCATGCCGTTTTTGCTGTATGCACAATATATAAATGGTAATCGCTGGGCTCTGTTTCGCGATACGCAAGTGAGGTGGTTTTTGGGCACATTGCTCACTTTCATTATCATCATGAGTGTTTATCAATTCAGCCAAGGCAATACAGATTTAGAAAAAATCATTAGATTCAGTGCGTTTAACGTGACCTCAATCATGACCGGTACTGGCTATGCCACGCTTGATTATACCTTATGGGGCGTGTTTGCCAGTGTGTTTTTCTTCTTCATCATGTTCATTGGTGGCTGTGCCGGCTCAACCAGTTGCGGCATAAAGATCTTTCGTTTTCAGGTTATTTTTCAGAATATGAAAGTACACATTGCACAAATGTTGCATCCCAATGGCGTGTTCATTCCGCGTTATAATGGTCACAAGATTGAAGACAATATTTCGGCCTCAGTGATGGGCTTTTTTGTGGTATTTATTTTCTCCTTTGGTGCGATCGCCTTGATTTTAAGCCTACTCGGCTTAGATGACATCACCGCCATATCAGGCGCCGCTTCGGCCATTGCCAATGTCGGCCCCGGCCTCGGCCCCATCATCGGCCCCGCCGGCAATTACGCCCCGTTACCTGATGCCGCCAAATGGGTGCTCAGCGCCGCCATGCTACTCGGCCGGTTAGAGATTTTCACCGTGCTGGTACTGTTCACGCCGAAATTTTGGAAATATTAGAAGCAAACGCCGGCATATCTATCTACCTCCTGTATCTACACAAAGGTCATTTCAGTGAGCGCGCCAGCGGCCGTTCGCACTCACAGAATGGCACGTTGTTTGGAAACGGGAATAATGAGGTGAGGCGCTCGGCGTGTCGGCTAAAACTCAAAGTCAGCAAGAATAGGCGCATGGTCAGACGGGGCTTCCCAGCTTCTCGGCGCAAGGGCAATCTCCATGCCTTTATGCTTGCTCGCCAAAGGTTGCGATACCCACACATGATCAAGCCGTCGGCCTTTGTTCGACACTGTCCAATCCTTAGAGCGATAACTCCACCAAGAGTATAATTTTTCAGATATCGGCACATATTCGCGCACCATATCCTGAAAATCCATACTGTCTTGCAATTTTTTCAGCAGCTCAACTTCAAACGGTGTATGACTAACCACTTTTATAAGCTGTTTATGTGACCACACATCATTTTCATGCGGCGCAATGTTTAAATCGCCAACCACAATGGCGCTTTCATCATTGCTTTTGTTGCCAAAAAGCTCGGTCATTTCGCCTAAAAAATCCACCTTATGTTTGAATTTTTCATTTTCATCAACATCGGCCACATCGCCGCCGGCTGGTACATAAAAATTATGCACTGTCACTTCACCAGATGTTGGGGTGTTAAAACTAATCGCAATGTGCCGCGCATCACCTTTGTTGCAAAATTCTATTTTTTCCACTTTGGTCAGTGGGATTCTAGAAAATGTCGCCACACCATGATAGGCCTTCATGCCGTTAATTTCGACATGCTCAAAA
>NVUS02000033.1 GCA_002402005.2 OCS116 cluster bacterium
GAGGCTTTTAGAGTGCCCATTCCGTGAATTGCGTTCATACCGTTAATGTCATCTTGGTCAGCAATTATAGTGATACCTGCACCAATTGTTAACTGGCCAATACCACTAAGGTCAAAGCCTGATAAGTCGACTATGCCGCTACCTTCGATGATTAGAATTGTATTACCGTCACCGGTAATCTTATCCAATCCGAGTGTCATAAGGTTGTTAAGTTGCTGTACGCTTATGGTAAGTTCCGAGTGAATGTCGATCAAAGTGATGTTTTTCAGTATCACATTGGTCAGATCTACCTTGCCGTAAATGAATAAGATAGCACCGTCTTCGCCGCCATCAATAATTTCACCGGCAACGGCATCGCTTTGCACGTTGTTATTTACATCATCAAGGCTGATGAGTTCAGACAAATCAATGCCAGTGCCATTGGGGTTGGTTAAATCTGATAATGTGTATTTGCCATTGCTATTGGTACCCACAATGACGATGTTATCAACACCAGCGCCGCCCAATATTTCATCTTTACCTGCACCGCCACGGATGAGGTCAGCGCCTTCGCCGCCTTCAATTTTGTCATCGCCTTTGCCGCCGTCGATAATGTCATTGCCTTTGCCGGCTTTGATTATATCGTGGCCAGAGCCTGCGTTAATTTTGTCAGCGCCGTCGCTTCCGGTAATTATATCATTTCCTGAGCCGGTATTTATTGGAGTGTTGGTTCCAACACCTAAGACAACTATATCATCGCCAGTTGATGGCGGGTTGCTTTGAACATTTGCGCCATTAATTATAGGTGCTGAGCCTGTGTCGCCGGATGCGACCAATGCAACTGCACTAGACAATAGAATAAAGGCTTTTTGATTTTTGCGGATGCGTTTATTATTCAAATACGCGGTTAAACTCGAAATAGAAGTTTGGATACTCATAACAATAACTCACTAAAATAGTTAACAAAATACTAACATTAAACAAGCATGCATAAAATTTTAAGTAAAGTTTATTTAAATTGTTGGTTGTTTTGAATGCGCAAATAAAGCCAGTGCCTGACTGAACTATTTATAAATTTACTTAAGCAAAGTTATGTATATGGTCATTTTGTGAAATTCAATACATACGTTTACCATATTAGTCGAAAGTATAAGCAAGCCAGTCAATAGGCCTTAATTTTTATGATTTAGATGAATTCACCTTTGGCTTTGTGAAAAGCGGTAGGAGTTATTTGCTGTTTCAATGATGGAACAATGACGAGGAATTCTATCTAATAATGCCGTCGTCATTTTTGCATCATCCAATACCAACACCATCAGGCAATTTAAAAAAGCATACTTTACTCTGGTTGATAAGCGCAGTGCTTCCCCAACAAGCCCTTATTGAGCAGGCGGCATTTTTTCATTGAATTCATTTGATTTGAGTGTGATGGGGTAAACTAAGTCGGTTAGCGACATGACTGAATGGTTAGGTTATCAGGACATTGGGTAAATCATTATTTATTATCTTTATAGTTCAAACACCCTCAGAAGGCAGAGATCATGAGTTTGAAGTTTTCCGGGCGCACCTGTATTTATTTATAATTTCAGCGACTTACAGACTGCTACGGTGTAAATTGCAATTTCGTGTTATTTGGGCAAGCTTAAAAATATCAGATAGCGATTTGTTTTTGGGTTATGGCTTTTGCAATGAGTTGCTCGCGGGTGGTGGCGTTGAGTTTCTTTTTTGCATTGTTGATATATAACTCAATTGAAACTGGTTTTAAATTAAGCTTATGGGCGATTTGTTTGGTTCTTAAGCCGGTTGCAAGCCATAATAAACACTCTTTTTCTCGTTTTGAAAATATCGGAGTTTCGGTATTTTTTTGTGGAGCTCTTTGAATGGCTTCGCGGGCAAAAAATGAGGCCAATTGAAGGGTTTCGAGATGTTGTTTTTTGATTTTTTCGACCTGTTTTTTATCTAATGATGAGCCAATATTCCAACCGCCCGCGCCGGCCACACTTAGTGGTTTATAGATCACTGAAAAACCACTGCAAAAACCGACTTCGGCCGCTTCGCAGATTAATTTCTTTGCAGGATTGTTGAGGCAATCATATTGCGATAAATATTCTTTGCCGGTGTTAATGGATAACAAGCTGCCGCTGCAATATGAAAAGAACGGATCAATTTCTTGATAATTTTGATCAACATAATGGTCATGCCAATATTGAGGTAGGCTGGTTAGAATTTCCACATCATCTAAGACCATATCTACATATATAATGCTATCAAACCCATAGCCTGCATAGAATTTAGTGATAATTTTCCACACTTCATCTCGCGTGTCCGCGACGTCTAATTCGGTTAGAAATAGCTGTAATTTTATGTTCATACCGACCCTCAACCTTATATGGATTTCCCTATATTGAAACTTCTCTTTTGCCAATATAGCATCTACCTGTGCTCAAAAAAATACGCCAAATGGGGTATTTATTGAAAATAATATGTAATTTTGAATCGAGATGAATATGTGGGATTTTAGCCTGAAACTAGCCTTGAAAATTATGCTGCAAACCATGCCATTTGTGCTGTTTCGGGTATTTGTATATTTCGGCATGGTGATTGCCTATATTTTGGTCACCGGCATTGGCTCGGGCGTCGGTTATGGCATTGGCGGGTTTGGCGACCTTGATTTTCAGGCCAGTTCGACCTTATGGGGTGGCGGTGTTGGCTTTGCATTAACCGCCGGGGTTATTTATTTTTTACGTGAATATATTTTATATGTGGTCAAAGCTGGCCACATTGCGGTGATGGTTAAACTGCTTGAAGGTAGCGAAATACCCAATGGCCGCAGCCAGATAAATTATGCCAAAGAAATTGTCACCCATCGCTTTGGCCAAGCCTCAGTTTTGTTTGCTTTAGACCAACTCATTAAAGGCGTGCTGAAAGTCGCCACGCGGTTGGTGCAAGGTCTAATGTCAATCATCCCGATACCCGGCCTGAGCCAAATTATGGGCATTGTGCGGGCATTTTTGCGCATTTCTATTGGTTTAATTGATGAAGTTATTTTTGCTCATGCCATTCATACCAATGCACAAAACCCATGGGAAAGCGGGCAAGAAGCTTTGGTATTATATGCGCAGAATGCTGGCAAGATGATGAAGAATGCCGC